>NZ_JASJPW010000004.1 GCF_030052995.1 Gemmobacter sp. 24YEA27
CGCGCCTTGCGCCGCAAGGTCGCCATCGTTTTTCAGGGCTATAATCTCTTTCCGCATCTGACGGTCGAGGACAATGTCGCGCTTGCGCCCGTGTCACCGGCAAGGCGAGCGGCCACCGAGGCGCTGAAGCTTGCCCATCGCTATCTCGAACGCGTCGGCTGGCCGACAAATTCGCGCCCATCGCGCGATCTGTCGGGCGGTCAGCAGCAACGCGTGGCCATCGCGCGCGCCCTTGCCGTGCAGCCCGAGATCCTGCTGCTTGATGAGGTGACGGCGGCGCTTGATCCCGAACTGGTGGGCGAGGTGCTCACGGTGCTGGGCGAACTGGCGGAACAGGGCCTGACCATGGTTCTTGTAACCCATGAGATCGCCTTTGCCCGCAGGGCTGCCAACCGCATTGCCTTCATGCATCAGGGGCGGTTGCACGAGGTCGGCCCGGCAGAGGCAACGATCAGTCAGCCACGGACCGGCGAGCTGCAGAAGTTTCTTTCGGCCGTCCGCTGACAACCAATAACAGGGAAGATGGAGACTAAGATGATCAGACAATTCAGCAGGGTCGCAGCCGGTGCCATGGTCAGTCTGGGCCTGGTCCTCGGGGCGGGAATGGCCGCGGCAGAGGATCTGCCGGCGATTCTGGAAAAGAAAAAGATCGTGATCGGCGTGCAGAATGACCTGCCGCCCTATAGCCAGATCGGCGATGCGAACCAGCCGATCGGGCTTGATATCGATGTAGCGGAAGAAATCGGCAAGCGCCTCGGGGTCGAGGTCGAGCTCGTGGTGCTGACCGGCGCCAACGTGTGCCCTATCTGATCTCGAACCGGGTTGACGCCGTGGTCGCAACCATTGGCATCACGCCCGAACGCCGCGAGGCCATTGGCTTCACCCGCCCTATCTGGTGTTCCGTACTGTCATGGTGGCACCGAAGGATCTTGATGTAACCAGCAATGAAACCATCGGCGACAGGGTTGTGGGCGTGACCCGCGGCACCATGATGGATCCGCTGATCACCAATGGTGCGCCCGCAGGCACCAATATCCAGCGCTTTGACGATGATGCGACGACCTCGGTCGCGCTTGTCACCGGCCAGGTCGACATGATCCCAACCGCGAGGCGATCGTCATGGAAGTGATCCGCCAGAACCCCGCGCGCAATCTTGAGATCAAATATGTCATGGCCAGCACCTATGCCGGCATCGGCGTGAACAAGGACAATACCGCGCTGGTGGAAAAGCTGGACGAGGTGATCACCGCGATGGAGGCCGATGGCAGCCTTGGCGCGATCTATCTGAAATGGATCGGCAATGAGATGCCAGACCTGCCCAAATCGCTTGATGAGCTGAACTAAGCCGGAAACGGCCGCTTGCGGCGCGCCAGCGCGCCCTCGCCCTGTCGCAGTTGCGGTGCCGCAGCTCTGGCGGGGCAGTTGTTTTCCTGCCGGAGACCTCACCGATGACCTTTGCCTTGCTCACCTCCTTTGCCGATGGCGCTGCCGAAATGCGCAGCTGGCTGCGCGCGCTGCATCAGATGCCGGAGCTTGGCTATGAGAGCATAAAAGCGCGGCTTTTGTGGCGGCGCGGCTTGCCGAGATGGGGCTTGAGCCCGTGACCGGCGTGGGCGGCACCGGAGTTGTCGCGGTGCTGAAGGGCCAGGGGCTGGCGCCTCCGATCGGATTGCGGGCCGATATGGATGCGCTGCCGATTGAGGAAGCCAGCGGCCTTGACTGGGCCTCGCGCGTGCCGGGCGTCATGCATGCCTGCGGCCATGACGGCCATATGGCGATGCTGCTGGGCGCGGCCCGTTATCTGACCGACCGCCATCTGAGCAAGGCCCCGCCGCCCGGCGATGTTGTCTTCATCTTTCAGCCCGCCGAGGAAACCGGCGCCGGCGCGGCCGCAATGATCCGCGACGGGCTGTTTGACCGGTTTGATATCCCGGCGACTTACGGGCTGCACAACTGGCCGGGGCTGGAATTTGGCCGCTTTCTCGCCTGTGACGGCGCGCAGATGGCCGCCGTCGATCGTTTTGACATCACCCTGACCGGCACGGGATGCCATGCCGCCATGCCGCATCTGGGGTGCGATGCCCTGCTGGGGGCAAGTCAGCTGCATCAGCTCTTGCAGGCGATCGTGGCGCGCAATGCTGATCCGCTGGACAGCGCGGTGGTCTCGGTCACCCAGATCCATGGCGGCGAGGCCTATAATGTGCTGCCGGAAACCGTGGTGATGCGTGGCTGCACCCGCAGTCTCAGCGCCGGAATGCGTGATCTGATCGAGACGAGGATGCGGGGCATCAGCGCCGGTCTGGCCGCAAGCCTCGATCTGAAGATCACGCTAGATTATCATCGCGGCTATCCCGTCACCCAAAACAGCGCAAAGGAAGCCGGTCTGGCGCGCGAGACCGCGCTCCGCGTGCTTGGGCCCGCTTCTGTCGATCCCGCGCCGAAGCCCTCGCTTGCCTCTGAGGATTTCGCTTATTTCCTGGAGAAACGCCCGGGCTGCTACGGCTTTCTCGGGGCAGGCCCCGGGGCAGCACTGCACAGCCCGCGCTACCGCTTCAACGAAGACCTTTTGCCGGTCGGCGCGGCCTGGTGGGTGGGTCTGGCGCAGCGGGTGGCGCTGACCTGACCCACCGGTCGCGAGTTCGGTGCCGGGGCAGTGTGAGACCTCGGCCGCCCCATGGCCAGGCAGATCATGGGGCGCGTTTTCGGCGGTTGTTACACACGTTCCTTGCGGCGATACTGCGGATCATCCAGCCCGATCACCGTGATGAAGCCCGGCAGGGCGCGAATTCTGTTGATCCAGGCCCGGATCGCCGGATATGGCTCCAGCGGGATATCCCCCATCGGGGCCAGCGCGACATAGGGAAAGACCGAGATATCGGCAATGGTGGGGCGGCCCAGCACAAGCCAGTCCTGCCCGGTCAGCGCGGTCTCGAGGATCTCAAGCGATTTCAGCCCCCGGACGCGGGCCTCCCTCAGCGTGACATCCTCCTGCTGGAAGCCGACGCCGTTATAGGTGCCTTTGAACGAGACGATGGCGCGGGCGGTAAAGACACCATACTGGATCCAGCTGGCCGAGAAGGCGAGCCAGTCGATGATCCCGGCCTGCTCACCCGTATCTCTGCCGCCCCAGCCTTCGGGCGCATAGGTGCCGGCAAGCCAGGTCAGGATCGCGGCAGAATCGCGGAAGGTGCGGTCGCCATCGACCAGAACCGGCACCTCGCCCCGCGGATTGATCGCGAGGAAGGCCGGGCCGTGATGTTCGTCCCCTGGCAGATCGACCTCATATTCCTCAAGCGTGATCCCGGCGAGCGCCGCGAAAAGCCGCACCTTGTAGCTGTTGCCGGATTCGAAATTTGTATAGAGCTTCGGCATATTGGCCTCCCGTTTCATTTGATGGTCAGGCCGCGTTGCGAGGCCATGGTGAAGATCGCGGCGAGCACGATGACCGCGCCTTTGATCATGGTCTGGGCGAAGTCCTGAACGCCCATCTGGTTCAGCCCATTGACCAGAACGGTGATGATCAGGACGCCGAGAAAGGTGCGCCCGACCCCGCCGACGCCCCCCGAAAGCGCGGTGCCGCCGACCACAATCGCGGCGAGGGAATCAAGCAGGGCCGTCGAGCCAAGCGAGGGCCCGCTGGAGCCCAGCTGCGACGAGATCAGCAGCCCCGCCAGCGCCGCCGTCACCCCCGAGGTGACAAAGGCCAGGATCTTCACCCGCCTGAGCGCGATCCCGGACAGCCGCACCACCCGCTCATTGCCGCCGATCGCATAGATATAAAGACCGAACCGTGTCCGGTTGGTGATCAGGGCCACCAGGGCCAGCGCGATCAGCCCGATCACTGCCGAATTCTGCACACCCGGAATCCATTGCCCGATGGAAAGCGACAGCACACCCGGCGCGTCGAAATAGATCGAGCGCCCGCCGATCACCGTCAGCCCCAGCCCGGCAAAGAAGGAAAGCGTGCCAAGCGTGGCGATAAACGAGGGCACTTTGCCGAAGGTGAAGATCAGCCCGTTCACCAGCCCCGCCAGCGCGCCGACAAGGATCACGACCAGGATGATGAGGATCGGCGCAGTGACCCCGAAATTCACCACCCGGGACAGGATCGCCGCCGTCAGCAGGATGATCGAGCCGACCGAGAGGTCGATGCTGCCCATAAGAATGACCAGCGTCGCACCAAGCGCCACCAGCAAAAGGATCCGGCCTGCCCGCTCATGATCAGGAGATTGGCCGGGCTGAGAAAGGAGTCCGCCCGCAGCGCGAAGAAAAGGATCAGCGCCGCCAGCACAGCAACCGGCAAGAGATCCCCCGGCCGCAGCTGCCTCAGCCAAAGGCGGGCAGGCTGCAGGGTAAGACTATGGTCAGACATGGAGTTTTCCTGAAACACTGGCCAGCGCCGCCAGCGGTGCTGGCGGGGTCGCTGACGGAATTGCGGTTGGGGACAGACCCGCCGGGATCATATCGGCGACGATATCGGCCTCGGCAGGTTTCGCCTGCGGCGGCGCGGCGATGTCGCGGGTGATCCTGCCTTCGACCATCACGAGGATCCGGTCCGAGAGGCCGATCAGCTCGGGCAGGTCATCACTGACGATCAATACGGCAATGCCCGCCGCCGCCGCCTCGCGAATGGTGCGGTAGATCGCCTCGCGCGCGCCGCTGTCGACGCCCTGGGTCGGGTTTTCCAGCACCAGAACCTGCGGCGCCCGTTCGAGCCATTTTGCCAGCAGGACCTTTTGCTGATTGCCGCCCGACAGCGCCGAAACCGGGCTGTCGATGCCTTCGGGCGCCTTCACCTCCAGCGCCTGGAAACGGCGTTCTGCGGCCGCGCGGGCTGTTGCCTGCCGCCAGACCCCCAGCCTCGTTGCGAAAAGATCGCGTAGCGACGGCAGCTGGAAATTCGCGATCAGGCTGGCGCCGGTGATCAGCCCCTCGGCCTGACGGTCGCCCGGAACAAAGGCGATCCCGGCGCTGACAGCCGCATCGCTGCCGGCCCCGATCCGCCTGCCATTGACCCGGATCTCGCCCTCATCGGGTTCAAGGTCACCGCCCAGCACCTGGGCCACCCGCCGTTTCCCCGATCCGTCCGTCCCGGCGATGCCGACGACTTCCCCGGCCTGATGCTGAAGCCAAGCGGCCCGACCCCCGATGCCAGCCGCAGACCATCCACCTCCAGCCGGGCGGCCCGGGCAAGGCCGCCGTTTTGCAGATCGCCGAGATAATAATTCGCGCCGCGCTCGCGCCCGACCATCAGCCGGTGCAGGTCAGGCTCTGTCAGGCCCTGAACCGGCTGATCCGTCACCAGATCGCCGTCTTTCAGCACCACGACCCGGTCGCAGCTGCGCAGAACCTCGCCCAGACGATGCGAGACGAAGACCACCCCTGCCCGGCCGCGCAGCCGGTCCAGCAGATGCAGGAAATTCTCTTCATGGCTCTGGTCAAGCGCGGTGGTCGGCTCATCGAAGAGGATCACCGGATCGGGAATATCCAGCCGGTCCGCCAGCGCCACAGCCCGCGCGATATCGAGGCTCTGACGCAGGCCGGGGGGCAGATCGCCCACCCGTTTCGTCACCGGGACAGAGGCCAGATTGCCCGAGGCCAGCACCTCGCGCGCGGCCTCTTCCATGGCGCGCCTGTCGAGAAGGCCCACCGCATTGCGAAACAGGCTTTCCCAGCCGAACCAGAGGTTCTGCGCCACCGTCAGAGTGCCGATCAGCGCCGGATCCTGGAAGACACGGAAGATGCCGCGCTGATTGGCCTCGCGATAGCTGCGCGGCACGATGGGTTTCCCATTCCTGCGGATCTCTCCGGCGTCTTTGGTCACCACGCCGGAGAGGATATTGAGAAGCGTGCTTTTCCCCGCACCATTCTCGCCGAGAAGGCCGATGATCTCACCGCGCCTGAGGGAAAGTGACACATTGGTCAGCACCCTGTGGCCGTCATAGCTTTTGGCGATGCCGGTCAGCTCCAGCAAAGGGGATGCGGGGGCCATCGGCTCAGCCCGCCAGCGGCGATTTGTCGAGCAGCTTGATCTTGTAGTGATCTTTGAACTGCTGGACGATCCGCTCATAAGAGCCGTCTTCGCGGCCCTTCACATAGGCCTCGGGATAGCTATAGCCCTCCGGCTTCGGCTGATTGATCCATTGCTCATCGATGTCGCTCGGGATCAGTTCATATTGCGGATCCCAGTCCTCGGGGCTTTTCACCCGCGAGATTTTGGTCGCATCGAAATGGGTCTCGACCGGCGCGTCGATGTAACGCTCGATATAGGCATCGATATTGTCTTTGGTCAGGATCTCGGCGCGGAAGGTCAGGGCGCGTTCCAGGGGCTCGGGCGTCCAGCCGTTCAGCCGGTCAAAGAGGTTCGCGGCCAGTGTATAGCCGATAAAGGACGGATTATTCGCAGCCGAGGCCAGCTGCGTGCCGTCTTTGATCCGGCGCGCGCCATCCAGCGTGCCATTGGTGCCGACAACCAGGATATCCTTGCCCGGAACCTTGCCGATCGCCCGGATCGCCGCAATCACGCCGGTCGCGGTATCGTCATTCTGCGCGATGATGCCACGGGTATCGGGGAAGCGCGACAGGAGCGCCGCCGCCGCCTTCTGCGATTGCTCCGGCGTCCAGTCGCCGGGCAGCTCACCGGCAAAGGTGATGCCGGGATATTCGGCGATGACCTTATCGGCGCCTGCACTGCGCACCACATCCGAGCTGTCATTCAGCAACCCGCCGACACGCACGATGGTGCCTTCACCGCCAAGCGCCTCGATCAGGACGCGGGTGACCTGGCCCAGGCCCTCGAATTCATTGGGCTGGATATGCAGGCTGTAATATTCGCTGGCATCCCAGGGCGTGAACCAGGGCGCATTGCCCCAGACATGGCTGAGCCAGACCTTGTTCTCTTCCGCCACCCGCGCAAGACCCCGGATCGAGCCGCCATCGACTGCTTCCAGGGCGATGCCGCCAAAGCCGCGCCCGATCTGCTGGTTCAGCCCATTCACCTGGATCGACGGATCAGACTGGCCGTCAAAGCTCTCGCCTTCGATGCCGAGCTGTTTCGCGGCGGCGTTGAAAGCCTCGGCGATCTGCACCGAAAGCGTTGCGGCATAGCTGAAAGGGGTGAAGCCGATGCGCTGTGCCGTCTGGGCGCGCAACGGGCCGGCACCAAGGGCCGGCAGCAGCGCCGCTGCGGCCCCTGCCTGCAAAAGCGCACGTCTGGAAAGCCCACTGACAGTGGGTCGAGTAACTCTGGTCATCATTCTACCTTTGGTTTGATGGTTTTCGGGAAAGGGGCTTCAGGAGCAGGCCCCCTTTTTTTATGTGATGGCCCGGGCCCAGGCGCCGGTCTCAAGCGGCAGATCAGGATCCGCCGTCCATTCGGTCAGCGATCCGTCATAGACCGCCACATCGTCCCGTCCGAGCGTGGCCAGGGCCAGCGCTTCGACCGAGGCGGCAATGCCACTGCCGCAATAGGTGATGGTGCGCTTTGACGGGTCCAGCGCGCCGACCCGGCTGAAATGCGCCCTGAGTTCGTCGGGAGATTTCAGCTTTCCGGTCGCCGCGTCGAAAATGTCCTCATACCAGACATTGCGGCTGTTCGGGATATGGCCGGGGCGTGAAAAGGTGGTGCGCCCGCCCGCATGGGTGACCGGATCAACCGTGTTCAGCAGCAGGATATCATCGCGCGTGATCGCTTCACGCACCTGGGCCTTGTCGGCGATCAGCTCGGGGCGGCGGCGGGCGGTGAACTGTGCGGGTGGATAGTGGGTTTCGCCCGCTTCAACCGGCCGCCCCTCGCGCCGCCATTGCGCAAGGCCTCCATCAAGCACCGCCACATTGTCAAAGCCTTCAAGCCGCAGCTGCCACCAGAGCCGCCCCGCCCAATGCTGATAGAACGCGTCCGGGTTACGGGTCGGATCGAACTGGTCATAGACCACCACGATACTGTCATTCCCGACGCCAAGCGCGCCGATCCGCTCGGCAAATGTCGCAGATGGCAAAACGGTGAAGGCATGTTTCGCCTGCTGATCGGTAAGCTCCAGCAAGAGATCGGCAAAAGCGGCGCCGCTGATATGCTCTTCGATATAGGCATCGCGCCCTGAGGACAGGGTGTAATAGCCGTCCTGGCCATCTTCGGGGAAGGCGAGAACCGTGGTCGCGTCGAAGATCCTGAGAGAGGGCTCACCGAGCCTGGCCTCGAGCCAATCGCCATCAACAAGGGGGGAATCGTTGCCATTTTCGCTCCTTTTGTCCGGCACCGGGGTTTCAAACCGGCCTGATCCGGACTGCTGCGGGCAAAGTCTCCTTCATAACAATACTTGTCAACAAGGTGGATAAAGATTGGAACAAGCCATGTTTCTTCCATGCCCGTTTTGGAAAATTTCATTCAGAAACATGGTCAGAAACAGAAAGCCTGTTAAGCTTTACATCACCAGGTCACTGTGGAATCATGGGGTGATCCGGTCGCAATTCCCGCGCAGGATCCAATATAACTGATCTTATGATGAAGGGCGTTTCGGCCGATGCATATCTCCGCGAGGACCGATTACGCTTTGCGTGCGATGATCGAACTGGCCGCTCATGGCGAGGAGCCGCTGAAATGCGAAACCATCGCCCGGGCGCAGGCAATGCCGCTGAACTTCCTCGTCAATATCCTCAATGAGCTGAAGCGGGCCGGGCTGGTGCACAGCCAGCGCGGCACCGAGGGCGGCTACTGGCTGGCCCGTCCGGCGCGCACGATCTCGGTCGGCGAAATCATCCGTGCTATCGAGGGTGAGATTGCCCTGGTGCGCGGCACGCCGCCGCAATCGGTGGATTACAATGAACGCAGCCGCCCGCTGCAGGATGTCTGGATCGCCTTTCGCGCCGCGATCCGTGAGGTTCTGGATGAAACCAGCCTTGCAAATCTGGCCGACGGAAACCTGCCTGACGTGGTGCGCCGCCTCAGCGATGGGCCGCATCGCTGGCAATCCTGAACATTTGCGTCCCTGCATATCGGCGTCGGCAAAGCGCAGGGTTCTGATGTCTGGCAGCTTGCCCTGAGATCAGGCGCTGCGGCCTGAACGGCCGCAAAAAACTTCCTCCCGCCGAAATCTGTGTTGCTGATTGCTAACAATCATCTATCTTTCAGGGAATCGGGGGGTCTTTCATGCTGTTCGAGAAAGTAAGTCTTACGGACCGGGCGATTTCGCACCTGCGCAACATGATTGTCGCGGGTGAGCTGGTGGCCGGACAGCGCCTGACCGAACAGGAAATCGCGAATGCCCTCCAGGTTGCGCGCGGCACGGTCCGGGCAGCTTTCGCGGCTCTGGAAACCGAAAACCTGCTCGTCCGGCGCCCCTATGCCGGCTGGTCGGTGAAAGAGATCAACCCTGAAGTTCTGCGCGAAAGCTATCAGCTTCGCGGCGCATTGGAGGAACTGGCCGTCCGGTTGCTGGCCGGTTCCATGGATCACGACAAGCGCGACAGGCTGACCGAACTCGGCCAGCGGCTCAGATCGGCAGAGATGTCCGGGGTCGCCGAGGATCGGGTCAAGGCCGATCTCGGGTTTCACAGTGGCATCGTAGGGCTTTGCGGGAACGGGCTTCTCAAGCGGCAATATGAGGCGATCTCGGGCCATACCGAATGGCTCTATCGCTGGTCAGAGCTGAACTGGCCATCCCGGATCAATCTGATCGAATGGCATCAGCCGATGATCGACGCGATCCTCGCCGGCGATGCCGGGGCCGCAGTCAAAGCGGCGCAGGAGCATACAGACCGCAGCCTCAGCGACGATGAACGCGATCTGCACAATCAAAACAAATGACAACAGGGACATATCAGATGACATCTTTCCCTCTCACCGGCACACGCTCTGGCCTCAACCGGCGCGGCTTCCTTGCGGCAGGATCTGCGCTTGGTCTCTTGCTGCCGCTTGGCATGGCG
Source organism: Gemmobacter sp. 24YEA27 (assembly GCF_030052995.1). Classification (NCBI taxonomy): domain Bacteria; kingdom Pseudomonadati; phylum Pseudomonadota; class Alphaproteobacteria; order Rhodobacterales; family Paracoccaceae; genus Gemmobacter; species Gemmobacter sp. 24YEA27. The sequence continues at coordinate 9,922 of NZ_JASJPW010000004.1, forward strand.
CGCGCGGAAAGCGCGGCGCCGGTCAAGGGCGGTGTATTCAATCTGGGGATGGCCGGGGGCAGCACCGACAACTCGCTCGACCCGCGCGCCTTTACCCAGCAGGTGCAGCGGGTGATCGGGGTTGCGGTCTGCAACCAGCTGGTCGAAGTGCTGCCCGATGGCACGCTGGCGCCCGAACTTGCCGAAAGCTGGGACAGCTCCGACGCCATCACCTGGGTCCTGAAGATCCGCAGCGGTGTCACCTTCCACAATGGCAAGACACTTGATGCCGCTGACGTGGTCTATTCGGTCAATCTGCATCGCGGTGAAGACACGACCTCGGGCGCGAAATCCCTGTTCAATACGATCAGCGACATTCAGGTGACCGCGCCGGATGAGGTGACGGTAGTGCTTGACAGCGCCAATGCTGAATTCATGCGCGTCTTCGCCGATTATCACGCAATGATCGTGCCCGATGGCTTCACCGACTGGCCGAACCTGACCGGCAGCGGCGGCTATCGGCTGGTCAGTTTTGACCCCGGCGTGCGGGCGGTGCTGGAACGCAACCCGGATTATTGGAAATCTGATCGCGCCCATGTCGATCAGGTGGTGATCCATGTGATCAATGACGGCACCTCGCGGCTCGCGGCGTTGCAAAGCGGCATGCTTGACGTGATAAATCAGGTCGACCGCAAGGTCGTGCCCTTCATCCGCAACAACCCGAAGCTGGAACTGGTGCGCTCGCCCGGTGCGGTCCACTGGACCTTTATCTGCGCCGCAGACAAAGAACCGACCAGCAACAATCATATCCGCCAGGCGCTGATGTATGGCTGCGACCGCCAGGCGATGCTGGATCTGGTGATGGGCGGGCTGGGCTCGCTGGGGAATGATCACCCGATCTCGCCCGACAACCCCTATTACAATGCCGACCTGCCGCAGCGCCTGTTCGACCCGGAACGCGCGCAATTCCACCTCAAGGCCGCCGGGATGGAAGATTTCAGCATCGACCTCTATACGTCCGAGGCGGCGCTGCCGGAGGCAATTGACCTTTCGATGGTCTATGCCGCCAAGGCCGGGCCGGCGGGCCTGAAGATAAATGTGCAACGCCGCCCGGCGGATGGCTACTGGACCGACGCCTGGATGAAGCAGCCCTTCGCGGTGTCCAGCTGGCTGAACCGCCCGATCGACCAGACCTTCTCGCTGATCTATGGCACCGGATCGTCCTGGAATGAAAGCTACTGGTCGCATGAGCGCTTTGATGCGCTGCTGGCCGAGGCAAGGCCGCGCTCGACTTTGACCGCCGCAAAGAGATCTATGGCGAGATGCAGGCGATCCTGCACAATGAGGGGCCAAGCGCGATCCCGGTCTTTGCCGATTTCCTCGATGCGAAATCGGTGCGGGTCAAAGGGTTCGAGCCAAGCAATGTCGCAGACCTCTCGGGCGACCGCATCATCGAACGGATCTGGCTGGAAGGCTGACCGCCGCTCCAGGGGCTCCCCGGGTGCAACACGTGCCGCCCGGGCCATTCCGGTGACCGGAAACCCGGTCACCGTCCTCATAACCGGAGAACTGCATGTCCCTCACCTCCGTCTGGTGTGAGCCGGACCTGAGCGCCCAGGGGCGCCAGGTCGGCTGGATCCGTGTCGAGCATTCTGTCCATCGTTCCGCCTATGGCACAATCGCTATTCCTTTTGCGGTTTTCGCCAATGGCGAGGGGCCGACGATCCTTCTGATGGCGGGCTCGCATGGGGATGAATATGAGGGCAGCTGGCTCTGACGCGGCTGATCCGCAGCCTTGATGTCAGCCGAATCAGGGGCCGGATCCTCGTTCTGCCGGCGGCAAATCTGCCGCTGTTGTCGCGGGCCAGCGCACCTCTCCGCTTGATGGTGGCAATCTCAACCGCAGCTTTGCGGATCACTATACCGACACCCCAACCGGGCAGATCGCGGCGTTCATCGCCGAAGAGCTGCTGCCGCTATGTGACGCGATGCTGGATCTGCATTCGGGGGGCAGTTCGCTGCGCCATCTTTCCTGTTCCTATGCCGATCTGGGCTGTGATGCCGTGATCGCGGCGAGGACTTTCGCCGCGCTTGAGGCGATGAATGCGCCGCTGTCCTGGGCGCAGGCGGGGATCCCTGCCGCGCCGGTCGCCGGACGGGCGGCTTTGCGCAAAGGGGTCATGCATCTCTCGGGCGAATTTGGCGGCGGCGGGGCGCTGAATGCCGCTGATCTGAATGTGGCCGAGCGCTGTATCTACCGCCTCCTCGACCATCTCGGCATCCTGGAAATGGCTGCGGAATGGCGGGCGGAAATCGCAACCCGCTTCGTCTTCAACACGCAGGCCCATTTCACCTATGCCCCCGGGGAAGGCGTGTTCGAGCCCTGGCAGAGCCCGGCGATGTGGTGGAAAAGGGTCAGCCTGCCGGCTGGATCCACCGGCCGGAACACCCGGAAGACGTCCCGATCCCCTTGCATTTCACCAGCGACGGGATCGTCGCGGTGGTGCGTGCGATGGGGCGCTGCCTGCCTGGCGACTGCCTGTTCCAGTTGCTGGAGGAGACACCGCGCGCGGCGGTCCTTGCGGGGATCAATGCGCTGAAATGATTGATTTCCGGTCTGATAACAGCTGCCCGCCATCTCCGGAGCTGCTCGATGCCCTCGCGCCCGTGCTGCGCCAGGGTCATTCGCCCTATGCCGCGGATGAGATCACGAAAAGGGTCGAAGGCCGCTTTTGTGAGATCTTTGACCGCGATCTGCGCTTTTTCCCGTTGTTTTCCGGGACTGCGGCGAATGCGCTGGCGCTGACACAGCTCGCGCCGCGTTTTGCCGAAGTGATCTGCCATCGCGACTCCCATATCAATCTCGACGAATGCGGCGCGGTTGAATTCCAGTCGGGGGCCCGACTGCTGCCCGTTGGGGCGCGCGACGGCAGGATCTCGCCCGACGATCTGCCCCCCCTTCATGACAGCCAGGATCCGCACCGGATGCGACCGGCTGTGCTGTCGCTCAGCCAGTGCACGGAAATGGGCACCGCCTACCGCGCCGCCGACATCCGGGCGCTGACCGGGCCGGCACGGGCGGCCGGGCTGGGCGTCCATATGGATGGCACCCGCTTTGCCAATGCGCTGGCGACAACCGGCAGTACACCGGCGGATCTGAGCTGGCGCGCCGGCGTCGATATCCTCTGCCTCGGCGCGACCAAAAGCGGTGCGCCCGGGGCCGAAGCGGTTCTGATCTTTAACCCCGATCAGGCCGCCGGATTTGACCGGCTGATGAAACGCGCCGGGCATCTGGCATCGCGGCTCTGGTTCCTTTCGGCCCAGATCGAAGCCTGGCTGGAAAATGACCTCTGGCTGCGGCTGGCCGCGCATAGCAACGCCATGGCGAGCCAGCTTGCCGGTCTTATGCGGGCCGCAGGTCACAGCCCGCTTTATCCGGTCGAAGCGAATATGCTGTTTTTTGCCGCCAGTGCCGGGCAGAGCGAAGCGCTGAACCAGGCCGGTTTCGCGCATTATCTCATTGCCCGGTCAGACGGGCAGACCGCGATCCGGCTGGTCACCTCCCATGCCACAAGCGGTGCGGATATCGAACGGCTGGCGGCGGTGCTGCCCGGCATCCTCGGGCAAAGTGACAAGGTCTCACAAACCGCCGCCGCCATCTGACTGACGCCAGGCGGTCGGTGACAGACCGACCACCCGGCGAAATTCACGGCTGAAATGATAGATGTCGCTGAAGCCGCAGGCCTCAGCGACCGCCGAGACCGTGACCCCCTGGCGCAGCAGCAGATCCTGAGCGCGCTGGATCCGCTGCCGCCGGAGCCAGTCTCGCGGTGTCGTCTGCAGATGCGCGCTGAACAGCCGGCGCAGCTGTGCTGCGCTCATCCGGGCTGTTACGACCATGTCTTCCGCCGTCCAGCGCAGCTCGGGGCGGGCACCCATCGCGGCGATCAGGCGCATCAGCGCGGGCGGCAGGCGGTCGCTTTCAAGCGCCAGTCTTTCGGCATTCAGCAGGGACCAGAGTTCGCCGATCTGCCGGTTTATCAGCAGATCCTGGTTCGTGCCCCGCTCGCGCATCAGATCAAAGAGGCGGGAAAACCAGTCGGCGACCGCCGCCCCGCGCGCAATCGGGATCCGCCCCGCGGGGCCGAACAGCAGGCGCATCATTTCTGTCGCCTCGGCCCCGGTGATGCGCAGCCAGTACAGCACCCAGGGATTCTGTCGGTCGGCGAAATGGCCATGCGGCTGATCGCCCGCAATCACTGCGCAGGTCGAGGGCCGATCCGGCGCAGCTCCTCGCCGATGCGGATCGTGCCCTGCCCTTCCCGGCAATACAGCAGATCGAAACCCGGCGAGGACATCCGGCTGATCGCATAATCCGGCCCACAGATCACATGGCCCGCCCGGGCAACACGGGTGACTGCGCCGTCCCAGCGGGGATCGGGCAGCGTATGCAGGTTTTCGACAAAAACCGTTCGTTTTTCGCGGAGCGCAATCATGCGCGTTTTGTACAAATAATTGATCTGAGAGTCCATTTTAGAATGGCGCCCGACAGGTCATAACCGCCACAGGAGGGGCCGCTGCAGCCATGGCGCGCGGTCCGGAGGATCGGATTTCATTTCGAAGACAGAGGGAGGGCCGGGTCATGCTCATGCCGACCAGGGACCAGCAGAACCGCTATGCGGAAGATGGCTTCTATATCGTCAAAGGGCTGCTTTCAGCCGAAGAAGTCACCAATTTCCGGGACCACGCCCGCAAGCAGCTTGAAGAAGAGGCCCGCGAAGGCAGTGTCATGGCCAAGGGTGATCGCGATGGCAAAAGCACGCTTCTGAAGATGTGGAACACCGCTGGCGATGACAAATACGGGCTTCTGGCCCGTGACCAGCGCATGGTGCTGCAGGCTGAAGCGCTGCTGGGCGAAGAAAGCTATCTCTACAGCCACAAAATGACGATGAAGCAGCCCCGCGAGGGCGGCGCCTGGGAATGGCACCAGGATTTCGGCTATTGGTACAACAATGGCTGTCTGCGCCCCGATATGCTGTCGATCTACATCTCGCTGGACAAGGCGACGAAAGAAAACGGCTGCCTTCAGGTGCTGAGCGGCACGCATAAGCTCGGCCGTCTGGATCACGTCCGCGAAGACGGTCAGACCAATGTGGCGCGCACCCATCTCGAAGCCGCCATCGAGCGTTACGAGCATCTTTATGTCGAGATGGAAGCCGGCGACGCGCTGGTGTTCCACGGCAATCTGCTGCACCGCTCGGATGCGAACAACAGCGACACCTATCGCTGGGGTTACATTTGCTCTTATAACGCCGTCTCGAATGCGCCCTTCGCCCGTCTGCGTGAATACGGCAATTACGAAGAGATGAAGCCGGTTCCTGCCGGCAGCTTCATGGCTGCCTGACTTCGGTTCTCCTGAGCCATTATGGCCCGCGACGGCGGGCCATTCGCCATCCCAGAAAGGCCCTGATTGCGGCCATCCCGGAAAGGAAACTGGTGACAGGATCTCTGGCACAGCCTGCCGCAAAAGCGGCAAAAAAGCGGTTCCTGCGGTTCGGCGGGCGCGAAACCGGCGTCGCGCTGGCCCTTTTGGTCATGTGTATTGCACTGACGCTGCTGAATGACCGCTTTCTCACGACCAACAATCTGCTGAATATCGGGCGTCAGGTCTCGCTTCTGGGGATCATGGCGGTCGGCATGACCTTCGTGCTCGCCTCGGGCGAAGTCGACCTCTCCGTGGGGTCGATTTATGCGTTTTGCGGTCTGGTGACCGGCATGGTGATCGTCGCCGCCTACGGGCTTTTCGCGGCCCTCGTGCTGGGCATCCTGGCCGGGATTGTGATCGGCATCATCAACGGGCTTTTGTCGACCTATGGGCGGCTGCCCTCGCTGATCGCGACGCTTGGCATGTTGTCGATGGTGCGCGGCGCAGCACTGATCCTGACGGATGGCCGCCCGGTGACCGTCAACGCCAAAAACGGCGCCGCGCCGGATGTGCTGGCGCAGTTCACCTTCCTTGGTCAGGGCTCGGTTGGCGGCATCCCGATGCAGCTTGTATTCTTTGCCCTGATCGCGCTGGCGGGCTGGTTCCTGCTGGCGCGGACCTCGTTCGGCTTTCGCGTGCTGGCGGTGGGCGGATCGACCAAGGCGGCACGCGTCTCCGGGATCTCGGTCGAGCACGTCAAGATCGCAGCCTTTGCGCTGATGGGTGGCCTCGCGGCCTTTGCCGGTATCCTGTCGATCGCCTTCCTGCCCTCGGGCCAGGCAGGGCGCACCGGACTGGGGCTGGAGCTGGACGTGATCGCGGCAACAATTGTCGGCGGCACCTCGCTTGCGGGCGGTGAAGGCACCATCATCGGCACCATCCTTGGTGTGCTGATTATCGGCGTCTTACGCAACGGGCTGGTGCTGACCGGGGTTTCGCCATTCGCCCAGGAATTCCTGATCGGCCTCGTCATCGTCGTCGCGGTTGCCATCGACAAATGGACCATCCGGGAACGCCGGATCTGAATGACCCCGACAGGGGCGATCATGCGGGAGGGCATGATCGAAAACAACAAAGAGGGAGGAACTCAGATGAAGAAACTGCTTGGAACCGCACTGGTCGCGGGGCTTGCCTGGCCGATGCTGGCCGGAGCTGACCCGATCCATGTCAAGGATTTCGCCCTTGCGCCGCGGATCGCGGCAAAGGTGGCTGCGGGCGAAGAGCTGAACATCTTTGTCTCGTATCACGATGTCTCGAATGAATTCGCGCCGAAGATCCGCGCAGGCGTCGAGCGCGGCGATGCGCTGGACAAGGTCAAAGCGAAATTCATCGGTCCGGTTGGCGCAGGTGCCGATGGCCAGATCAACGAGATCGAGGCGCTGCTGGACACGATGGACGGGCTGGCAATTTCCTCGGTCTCGACCGATGCGCTGGCACCGATCATCGACCGCGTGGTCGAGGCGGGCATCCCGGTCATCACCTATAATACCGACAATCCCGACAGCAAACGCATCGCATTCGCCGGCCAGGATCTGATCCAGTCGGGCCGCGAAGCCGGCAAGCTGATGTGTGAGGTTCATCCCGAGGGCAAGCTGCTGATCCTGACGCTGGACGCGGCCGCGCAATGGTCGCTCGACCGCGAAAGCGGCGCGCGCGAGGCGATGGCAGCAAATTGCCCCGGGGCCGAGGTGGTGCAGACCGTCAATACCGGCACCGATCCGCAGGAAATGTATGCCGCGATTGAAAACGCGATGCTTGGAAACCCGGAAATCTCGGGGCTTCTGAGCCTTGAATGCTGCACCACTCCGGCAGCCGGTTCCTGGGTGGATCGCAATGGCCGCGCGGGCGAGGTCAAGATCGTCGGTTTCGACCTGCTCGACCAGACGGTTGAGTTCGTCGAGAATGGGGTGATCCAGGCGACCATCGACCAGGCTCCGGAAGCCCAGGGCTTTGCTGCCGTTGATCTGCTGGCGAAGTTTCTCAACGGCGAGACCATTGACGATCTCGACACCGGCGTCGGCATCTTCACCTCTGCAAATATCGCAGACGTGAACTGATCAAAGCGTCCCGGGCTCGTCAGGGCCCGGGACGTTTCCCGGACAGTTTCTGAACAGATCGGCACGGAATGCAGATGGATACGTCTCCTGTCGTCAGTTTTCAGCGGATCGGCAAATCTTTCCCCGGTGTGCGCGCGCTCTCGAATGTGTCGCTGTCGCTGAACCCGGGCGAGATTCACGCCGTGATCGGTGAGAATGGCGCGGGAAAATCGACGCTTATGAATATTCTCGCGGGCGTTCTGGCGCCAAGCGAGGGCACGCTTATGCTGGATGGCAAGCCGCTGCGGCTGGCCTCGCCGCTGGACGCGCGGCGCCGCGGGATCGCCGTGGTGTTCCAGGAACTGTCTTTGTGCCGCAATCTCTCGGTCGGCGAGAATGTGATGCTGCCGGCGCTGGCAGAGATCCCGTCCTGGCAGCTGATCCGGCGGGCGCGCGCCCAGGGACAATCGCGCGATATCCTCGCCCGGCTCGGCATGGATATCGACCCCGCGACACCTTTGCGCGATCTGTCGGTGGCGCAGATGCAGCTGGTCGAGATCGCCCGCGCGCTGGCCCGCAAGGTGCGGGTTCTGGTGCTGGATGAGCCAAATTCGGCGCTCTCGCCGCATGAATCCGAACACCTGTTCAACATCATGCGCCAGCTGCGCGCGGATGGCGTGGCGATTGTCTATATCTCGCATCACCTGAACGAGGTTCTGGCGCTGTCTGACCGGATCAGCGTCATGCGTGATGGCGAACTGGTCGAAAGCATCACCGATCTGACCGGTATCGAAGTGCCGCATCTGGTGGCCGCGATGGTCGGGCGCGATCTGGGGGATGCCGCGCCTTACGGGCTGACCCATCCGCCGCGCGACACGGCGCCTGTTCTGTCCCTGCGCGACTTCCGGGTGCCGGGCGAAATCAATGGCATCTCGCTTGATCTGCGCCCCGGCGAGATCCTCGGGATCGGCGGCCTGCCCGGCAGCGGCAAGGATATCCTGGCCGAGGCGATTTTCGGCCTCTGTCCGCGTTCCGGCACCGTAACCATTGCCGGCCAGACCCTGCCGGCGCAAAGGCCGATGACTGCCATTCAGACCGGAATTGCACTGATCCCGGCGGATCGCCGCAATGGCGGCGCGCTTTTGTCGATGTCGGTGGCGCAGAATGTGGTGTCCTCGACGCTCGACCGCCATTCGAAGATCGGCGTTTTGCTGAATGCGCTGATCGGGCAAACCGCCGGTCAGCAGATCCGCGCCTTTGATGCGCGCGTATCCGGGCCGGGACAGGTGATGGGCACGCTTTCGGGCGGCAATCAGCAAAAGATCATTCTGTCGCGCGGGATTGTCTCAGAGCCGAAGGTTCTGATCCTGCATGAACCGACCCGCGGCATCGATGTCGGCGCGAAAGCCGAGATCTACGCGATCCTCAAGCGCCTCGCCGAAGAGGGGCTGGCGGTTCTGATGATCTCATCGGAACTGCCGGAGCTGGTGCTGCACGCGAACCGCGTTGTGATGATGGCGCATGGCCAGGTCTCGCGCGATTTCACCGGAGCAGAGATTTCCGAACAAAATCTGATGATGGCGGCAAGTGTGCAGCCCGCGCATCTGTCCGAAGTGGAGGGGGCAGCATGAAGAAACCGGTTATAACCGTTGTCGGCAGTTTTGCGGTTGGGATGACGATCAGAACCCCCACCCTGCCGATATTTGGTCAGACAATTCTCGGGTCCGATTTCGATATGGGCCCTGGGGGCAAAGGGTCGAACCAGGCGGTTGCCACGGCGCGGCTTGGGGCGGATTCCGCGCTGGTCGCCTGTGTGGGGAATGACGCGCTGGCAAAGATTGCCACCGATATGTACCGCGCCGAAGGGGTGAACGCCCGCCATGTGACCGAGTTGCCAGACCGCGCGACCGGGGTGGGGTTCATCATTCTGAACACCGAGGGCAACAACTTCATCATCCTCGATATGGGCGCGAATAACGCGATGGATGCGGCCCAGGTCGACAAATCCGCCGACCGGCTCGCCATGTCGGATGTGGTGATGACGGTGCTGGAAATCCCCGATGCCGCCGCCTCGCGCGCGATGGAACTGGGCAGGGCCTCGGGGCGCGAACGGTGCTGAACCCGGCCCCGGCCCGCGCGCTGCACCCTTCGATCTTCAAACATGTCGATGTGCTGATCCCGAATGAAAGCGAACTGCGGATCCTTCTGGGCCTGAAACCTGACGACCCGAGCCCTTCGCGCGACCTCGCGATCCGTCTGCGCCGTCTGGGCGTTGGCACCGTGGTGGTGACGCTTGGCCGCGAGGGCGTTCTGATCCTCTCGGACGAGCATGACCTGCATATTCGCGCCCCGGAAGTCGCGGTGGTCGATACCACAGGCGCGGGCGATGCCTTCTGTTCGGGCTTTGCCGTGGCGCTGGCCGAGGGGAAATCCATCCCCGAGGCCGCGCGCTATGGCACGCTTTGCGGCTCCTGGGCCTGCACGAAACTCGGCGTGGTGCCATCCCTTGGGCGGCGCCATGAAATCGAAGCCTTTGCGAAGGAAATCCAATGAAACGCGGTCGCATTCTGAACGCTGAACTGAACCATGCCATTGCCTCGATGGGGCATGGCGATCTGATGATCGTCTGTGACGCAGGCTTCCCGATCCCCGACTCGACCTGGCGCGTCGATCTCGCGATCGAGAAAGACCTGCCGGATCTGGGCCAGGTGCTGTCGCTGATCGCTTCGGATTTCGTGGCTGAGAAAGTCGGCTATGCTGACAACCTGCCAACGAACAACCCGGTCTTGCTGGATAAAGTGAAGACACTCTTCCCCGATGCCGATCACGAGATGACCACCCATGCCAATATTCTGGGTGCGATGGCGGCGCAGGCCAAGGTGATTGTGCGTACCGGGGCTTTTGATCCCTGGGGCAATATCCTGCTGTGGTCAGGTGTAGATGTGCCGAAATGGTTCGACAAGCCGGGCGTGATCGCACCGCCGGAATATGCGCGGAAGCTGAAAGCCTGATGCCGAAGATCTTTGACTGGGCCGCGCAACCGGCCGAGCGCATGGTGACCGTCGGCTCGCTCCGGGCGGGGAAAGGCACCCCCGCCCGCCACGCCCAGGTCACCGCCGATACCGCAGAAGAGGCCGCAGCCGCCGAGGCCGCCGGATCGAGATGGTGGTCTGCCGTGCTGCCAATGTGACAACCGTCCGACGCGGATCGAAACGGGTCTTTGTGACGGCGGCGCTTGGTTTCGCTGAAGCCATCACCGAAGATGAGATCCTGCGCACCGCCTTTCGCGCCCTGACCGATGGCGCCGATGCGGTCATCACCGCGCGCCGCCTTTCGGTCGTCAGCCTGCTGGCGGCGGAAGATATCCCCGTCATGGGCCATCTGGGATTCGTGCCCCGGAAAAGCACCTGGACCGGCCGCACCCGCGGCGTCGGGCGCGAGCCTGGCGAGGCAGAAGAGCTCTGGCATCGCTTCCGCCGTCTCGAAGAGGCCGGAGCCTTCGCGGTCGAGGCCGAATTGGTCGCAGCACCTTTGCTTTCGGCCATCACCCGCAAATCGGGGCTGGTCACCGTCTCGCTCGGCTCAGGCCCGGGCGGTGATGTGGCGTTCCTGTTCTCCTCGGACATCATTGGCGACAGCCCGCGCCTGCCACGCCATGCCCGCTCCTGGGGGGATGTGGCCAGCCTGCGTCAGCAGATCGTCATCGAACGACAAAGGGCGCTTACGGCCTTTCGCAGCGAGGTCGCCGGCGGCAGCTATCCGTCGCCCGGCGAGCTGATCCACCCCGAGAGCGACCCGGAGCTCGACGCGCTGCTCGACCGGCTCAGCAGTGCCCGCTGATCTGCCGGCCGCGCGAAAGGGCAGACGCCCGCACTGGGCGAGACCCGACAACCTGACTTCGGGCTTCGGTCACCTGGCGACCGAAGCCGGCGCCCGTCGCCTTCTGGTCAGGTGAGGGTCCCTGCCCTCATACACCTGCCGCGTTGCAGTCCTGGGTGTCGCGCAAACTCAGCAAGCCGGCACTGTCGCCTGTCTGCCGCTGCAAGCCAATTTGCGCAACGCTTCAACGCGGTGACAAAGCGCAGGGCCCAAGGCGTTTTCTGTTCCTCACCTCGCATAGTCGCGCGGCAGACCGGATCCGGCATCCATCAGCGGATGGATCCAGAGCGGCTGCACCATATTTCGGTCAATCCAACCCCTGGCGCTACTGGGCGGCCGGGGTTGAACCAGGGCGGGGCTTGCACTGTTCCACCGACACAGATAGCCCGCAGAGCAAGAAAAGGGAGGCCGATTTCGATATCTGCTGGCGCCTCACACGCTCTGCTCCAAACGCCCGACCAACTACGCTCCCCGGCTGATCCACCTTCACAACAGGAATTGCGATGGCAAGGATGGGGACAGCAGGGGTGACCCGATCACGTGAAGCGTTTCGGCCCAGTCCCCAACACCCCCATGCTCGCCTGCACTGATCAGTCACTGCCGCCAGCGGGATCAGTTTTCACGTAAGCGGGTGGCCAGCTGTGGTGCTGGTTATCCCGAGACACACCGATACGATTTCGGCTTTTGGCGAAGGCATTGAGACGATTAAACCGGGTTCCAGAGAGCGGGGCCAGGGTCTTTACACCGCCCGCAGCAGAGCTGGAATCACAGTCATAGTAATATCCGCGGCGTCCAAAGCCTGCTGCGGAGCTTTCCAGAGGGCACGGAGCCACGTGCAGGCGATCAGCGCCGCCTGCCCATAGCCCTGCGAGATCTTACCGATGAAACCACACGGCCTTCAGAGTGCACGCGAGAAATTCACGCTTGTCTGAACGGGGCTCGTCCTCAGATGGGTCTTCAGGAGACCAAATTATCGAAACATCACAGCACACCGCGTCGCCATCCCAACCGGAGACATCATCCGCGTCGAGAAGATGAGGAGCAGAGTTTCATCCTTCAGCCTGAGATAGGGGCCATATTTCACCGCACCGCCGATCAGCGTATTGGCAGGATCCCAGGCAATCCGCCAGTGCACCGGATCATCGGCCTGGCGCGCGACCGGATCTGCCATTTCGCCTTCTTGATGCCGGGCGAAGACAACCACCGCCTTGCCATGGTCGAAAATCCTTTCGCCGATGCCCCAAGGGCTTTGAATTCGAAAGCTTCCAGGTCTCGCCCCCAGGGGTGAGCAACTGTTGCCTGGCTTGAGAAAGTCTTGCCTCTGGTTCTGCCGACGGACAAGCCCGTCACAGTCACGCGGATGCCACGCCGGTACGGTCTCAGCTGCTGCGATATCCCGGCGCCTGTTCCAGAAACGCGCGCAGACGAGGGGTCATGAAATCGAGAAAGGCACGGACACGGCGCGGCATGTGATCACCGCCCAGGAAGACCGCATGCACGTCTTCACTGTCACCGTCGACGGCCTCGGCGAGCACCTCAACGAGGGTGCCGCGCGCCAGATCCTTGCGGATATGAAACTCCCCCATCCGCGCAAGGCCCATTCCGGCCAGTGCCATCTGACGCACCGTCTCGCCATTATTGGCCAGAAGCGGGCCATTCACGCGGTTGTCGATGATCCTCCCGCCCTCGTGCAGCGGCCAGACCGGCGATGAGCGGCGGAAATTAAGGCCAAGGCAGGCATGATCCGCCAGATCGGCACCGCTTTGCGGCACACCCCGCCGGCGCAGATAGTCGGGCGAGGCCACGATTTTGCGCGCCGCATGGCCCAGACGGATCGCGGTCAGTCCCGAGCTTGCCAGCCGTCCCACCCGAAACGCCACATCGGTCCGGTCAAGATAAAGATCCACCACCTCATCCGAGATCGAGAGATCCAGGGTGATATTCGGATATGCCTGCCAGAACTCCGGCAGCAGGGGCTGGATCGCCACCACCCCCAGCCCGACCGAGGCCGAGATCCGCACCTTGCCGGTGATACTGGCCGCGCCCTGGCGCAGATCGGCCTCGATCGCGTCCATTTCGGCCAGCAGGTTCAGGCTGCGTTCATAATAGACCTGCCCCTCGCCCGTGAGCGAAAGCCGCCGGGTCGAACGTTCCAGCAACCGCACACCAAGCCGCGTCTCGATCCGCCCGATCAGTTTCGAGACGGTCGAAGGGGTCATGAGCAGCTGCCGGGCCGCCTCGGAAAAACTGCCGGATTCAACCACCCGCAAAAACACCTGCATCTCGCCTGCGCGGTTGTCCATCCTCGTCCCCTGCCCCTCTCAGCGCATCCAGGAAATAATTTCACAGATGATGCGAAGATCAGAGGAATTATCAAGCCCTCGCGGCGGGTCTATCTGGGGCAACGCCAGCCGACCGATGGATCTGGCAAAGGAGAACAGGATGCAATTTGTAAAGACCCATGGGGCCATGATCCCGGCGCTTGGCTTTGGCGTGTTCCGCATGTCTGGCCCCGAGGTGCAGACCATCGTCCCGGAGGCGCTCGAGGCCGGGTTTCGCCATTTCGACACGGCGCAGATCTATGAGAACGAGGCCCCTCTGGGACAGGCGCTGAAGGCCTCGGGTCTGCCGCGAAGCGAGCTGTTCCTGACCACTAAGGTCTGGGTGGCAAATTACAGCGCAGATCGCTTTGCGGCTTCGGTCGATGAAAGTCTCGAAAAGCTCGGGGTCGATCAGGTCGATCTTTTGCTGGCGCACTGGCCCGGCGATCAGGTGCCGGTTGCACAACAGATCGACTGGCTGAACGAGGCCCGGGCGGCGGGCAAGACCCGGCATATCGGCGTCAGCAATTACAACCGCAGCCAGCTGCGCGCGGCGACCGCAGCCAGCGCAGCCCCCATCCTGACCAATCAGATCGAAATCCATCCCTGGCTTGACCAGTCAGAGATGGCCGATCTGGCGCGGGAGACCGGCACATCCCTGACCGCCTATTTCGGCATGGCCGATGGTGCGGTGCCAAAGGAGCCGCTGATCACTGAGATCGGGGCACGATATGGCAAGACCGCCGCTCAGGTCGGGCTGCGCTGGCTGATCCAGCAAGGATTTGTCGCCCTGTCGAAAACCGCCAGCCCTGCGCGTTTGGCCGAGAATTTCGACATTTTTGACTTTGCGCTGACCGGGTCCGAGATGGCAGCGATCAGCGGTCTTGCCCGCGCCGATGGCCGCATCGTCTCGCCCGCAGGCCTGGCACCTGACTGGACCGCGTGAGGACAAGATATGGAAAACCGCAACCTGAACTGGCCATTGCTGGCCCTCGCCGTGGGGGCCTTTGCCATCGGCGTGACCGAATTCTCGCCGATGGGGATGCTGCCGGTGATCGCGCGGGGGGTCGATGTCTCGATCCCTTCCGCCGGGATGCTGGTCAGCGCCTATGCCATCGGGGTGATGGTCGGGGCGCCGGTCATGACGCTTCTTTTCGCGCGTTTTGGCAAACGCACCGCGCTGATGGTGCTGATGGCGATTTTCACCCTTGGCAATCTGATGTCGGCCCTCTCGCCTGATTACTGGACGCTGCTGGCCTCGCGCGTGGTGACCAGCCTGAACCACGGCGCGTTCTTTGGCCTCGGCTCGGTGGTGGCCGCGAGCCTCGTTCCGAAAGAGAAACAGGCCAGCGCGGTTGCAACCATGTTCATGGGCCTGACCATCGCCAATATCGGCGGCGTGCCGGTGGCAACTTGGATCGGCCAGGTGACCGGCTGGCGCGAGGCCTTTGCCGGGACGGCGGCGCTTGGCCTTCTGACCATCGCGGCCCTGTGGCTTGCGCTGCCGCCCGGTGCCGCCGGCGCGCGCCCCGAAGTCGCGCGGGAGCTGCGCGTGCTGACCCGGCCGCCGGTGCTGGTGGCGCTTGCCACCACGGTGCTCGGGGCCAGCGCGATGTTCGTGCTTTACACCTATGTCGCGCCGGTGCTGACAACCCTGGCGGGCGCGTCGGACGGGTTTGTGACCCTGGCGCTGGTGCTGATCGGTCTGGGCTTCACCTTTGGGAACTGGCTGGGTGGCCGGATGGCCGACTGGTCGCTGGAAGGGGCAACGGCGACATTCCTCGCGGCGCTTTCACTGATCATGCTGGTCGCGCCCTTTACCCTTGGAACGCTTCCCGGTGCCGCGATCACGCTGTTTCTCTGGGGGGCTGCCGCTTTTGCCATCGTGCCGCCGGTACAGATGCGGGTGATGCAGGCCGCTGCCGATGCGCCTGGCCTTGCCTCTTCGGTGAATATCGGTGCCTTCAACCTCGGCAATGCCATCGGAGCGGCGCTTGGTGGCGCAGTGATCGCGCTGGATCTGGGCTATAGCGCGGTGCCGGTCGCAGGCGGATTGACGGCGGCGGCGGGGCTGGCTCTGGTCTGGATAAGCCGCCGGAACCCGGCAGGGATGCCCTGCAAAGCATAAGATAAAGGCGCGCGGCTTTCTGGCTGCGCGCCTTCACGTTTCAGCGCAGCGCCAGATCAGGTCAGGCGGGCGCGCAGCCCTTCGGTGATGGCGGCACTGCCGCTGTCGCCGCCCAGATCGCGGCTGATCAGCCCATCGGCAATTGCCGCGCTGACGGCAGTACGGATCCGGGTCGCGGCCACCGAGAGGCGGCTGTCCTCATGCCGCGCCGCCAGCCATTCCAGCATCGACGCCACCGAAAGCACGGTGCCATAGGGGTTCGCGACCCCCTTGCCCGCGATATCCGGGGCCGAGCCATGTGCCGCCTGGAAAAGCCCCTGATCCTGGCCAACCTCGGCCGAAGGGGCAAGCCCCATACCGCCAATCGTCGCCGCTGCGAGATCTGACAAGATGTCTCCGAACATATTCTCGGTCACGATCACATTGTAATGGCTGGGCTTTGTCACGAGATACATCGCCATCGCGTCAATCAGACCATGTTCGGCCTGAATATCGGGATACTCCGCCGCCACCTCGTCAAAGATCGCGCGGAAAAACGCATAGCTGCGCAGCACATTGGCCTTGTCGACACAGGTGACACGCTTCACACCATCCGCAGGCGCGCCGTTCGAGGCCCGCGCCAGCTCAAACGCCTTGCGCACGATGCGTTCGACCCCTTTGCGGGTCTGGACCAGAGTATCCACCGCCATCTCGCCGCGCAGCTGCACGCCTGCGCCCCGGGCGGCGTATAGCCCTTCGCTGTTCTCGCGCAGGATGATGTAATCAATATCCCCGGGCTTCACATCCGCCAGCGGCGACCGGATCCCGGGATAAAGCCGGATCGGGCGGATATTGGCGAAAAGATCCAGCTCGAATCGCAGCCGCAGCGTGAAATCCAGCCCTGCCTCGGTCCCGTCAGGATGGACGACGCCCGGAATTCCCGCCGCGCCATGCAAGACCGCATCCGCCCCGGCACAGGCGCGGAAGGTGGTTTCCGGAAAGCTCTCGCCGGTCTGGCGGTAAAGCTCGGCCCCCGCCGGATGATCGGCAAAGCGCAAGGGGCAGTCATTCCCGAAGGCCGCGCGCAGCACCTCGACACTGGCGGCCGCCACTTCGGGGCCGATGCCATCCCCGGGGACGACCGCGATATCATAGATCTCTTTCATCTTGCCGCCTCAGATACAGCGCCCGCCATCGACTTCCATCGCGACGCCGGTGATCATCGACGCTTCCTCGGAACACAGGAACGCAGCCGCATTGCCCATATCCTCAGGCGTCGAGAACCGGCCAAGCGGGATCGAAGCGAGGAATTTCGCACGGATCTCGGGCGTGTCCGACCCCATGAAGGTCGAGAGCAGCGGCGTATCCCCCGCCACCGGGTTGATCGCATTGACGCGGATCCCGAATGGGGCAAGCTCCACCGCCATGGCGCGGGTCGCAGTGATCACCCAGCCCTTGGAGGCATTGTACCAGGTCAGATTGGGGCGCGGCGAGACCCCGCCGGTCGAGGCCACATTCAGGATCGCCCCGGCTTTCTGCGCCTTGAAATGCGGCACCATCGCGCGGGCGCCAAAATAGATCGAGCGCATGTTCACATTGGCGATCCGGTCGAAATTGGCCTCGTCCAGCTCATCAAGCGGTGTCGGCAAATGACCCACCCCGGCATTATTGACCAGCACATTCAGCCCGCCAAAGGCCGAAAGCGCCAGATCACGGGCGCCCGTCATGCCTTCGGCGCTTGCCACATCGCCGATGAAGGGCCGGCAATCGGCGCCAAGGCTTTCCGCCACCCGTTCTGCATTGGTCTGATCGCGGTCCATCAGCACGACTTTCGCACCCTCGGCCACGAATTTCCGCACGATCCCTTCGCCAAAGCCCGAACCGCCGCCGGTGACGACAGCAATCTTACCACTCAGTCGCATCATATCTCCTTCGCGGGACTTTGCCCCCCGCCAAACGCCGGCAGAATGGGGGAAAGCCGGCGCCGGTGACAGCCGCATTATCTGAACGCGCGATCAGGTTTCCTTCCTTGAGCGCGGCTCTGCGCCGGGTATTTTGGGCCGCAGAGATCCGGCGATCAGACCGACCGGAGGGGATAACATGACTGACTGGACCAGCCGCGCGTGCGCGCTTTATGATGGCGGCTTCCGCCCGATGTTCCTTGATGGCCAATGGGTCAGCGCCATCTCGGGCGAGGTGATGGAGGCCCGCAATCCCGCCACCGGCACCCTGCTCGCAACCGTCCCGAAGGGCGGTGCAGCCGATATCGACGCTGCCGTCCGGGCCGCGCGCCGCGCCTTTGAAGGGCCCTGGTCGAAATTCACCCCCTTTGAACGCCAGGCGCTGCTGTTGCGCATTGCTGAGCGGTTCGAAGCGGAATGGGAGGATCTGTGCCTTTCGGATACGCTGGATATGGGGATGCCGATTGCCCGCACCCTAGGCAATGCGCGGCGTGTATTGGGGATGCTGCGCTTTTACGCGGGCCAGGCGGTTGCGATCCATGGCCAGACCATCCCGAATTCCTTCCCCGGCGAGATCCTGTCGCAGACGGTCAAGGAACCGATCGGCGTGGTCGGCGCAATCATCCCCTGGAACGCGCCGATTGCGGGATCGGTCTGGAAGATCGCCCCGGCGCTGGCGACCGGCTGCACGGTGGTTCTGAAACCGTCAGAGGAGGCCTCTCTGACGGTTCTGATGATCGCGCGGCTGATGGCAGAAGCTGGTCTGCCCGAAGGCGTGTTGAATGTGGTGACAGGAACCGGAGCCGATGCCGGCGCGGCCCTGGCGGTGCATCCCGATGTCGACAAGATCGTCTTTACCGGCTCGACCGCCACCGGTCAGGCCATTGCCCGCGCCGCCACCAGCACGCTGAAACATGTCTCGCTGGAACTGGGCGGCAAATCACCGGTCATCATCTGCCGCGATGCGGATATCGACAAGGCGGTCCCCGTGGCCGCGATGGCGGTCTTTGCCAATTCCGGCCAGATCTGCATCGCCGGATCGCGCCTGTTTGTCGCGCGCGAGATCCATGACGAGTTCGTCACGCGCGTCGCGGATTATGCCGCGAAGCTCAGGATCGGCGACGGGATCGCCCCGGAAACCGAGATCGGCCCGATCATCTCGGCCCGGCAGAGCCAGCGGATCGAAGGGTTCCTTCACACCGGGCTGGAAGAGGGCGCAAAAACCTATACCGGCGGCAACAGGCTGGATCTGACCGGCTTGAGGGCGGCAATTTCATCGCGCCGACCGTCTTTGGTGGCGTCACCGATGAGATGACCATCGCCCGCGAAGAGATCTTCGGCCCGGTGATTGCCGCCATGCCCTTTGACACGCTGGACGAGGTGGTCCAGCGCGCCAATGCCACGCCCTACGGCCTCGCGGCGGGAATTTTCACGACGCATCTGGGCACAGCGCATAAGCTTTCGCGGCGTATCCGTGCCGGATCGGTCTGGGTGAATATGTATCACGCCATCGACCCCGCCGTGCCGTTTGGCGGGATGAAGATGTCGGGCTATGGCCGCGAGGGCGGGCTGGAACACCTGGGTGAATATCTTGAAACCAAGGCGATCTGGATCAATACCGACTAGGTTCGTCCCAGTTCGGTCCGGATCAGCTCGATCAGCTGTTCAGAATAGCTGTGCTGGACATAGCCCTTCGCGGTCAGGATGCCCACCGCGCGAGTCGAGCCGGGATCCGAGATCCGCACCACGCGGAATTCGGCGTCGGCATCATCGGCACCGCAATCTCCGGCACCAGCGCCACGCCAAGCCCGGCCGAGGCCAGCGCAATCGCGGTATAGGCGTTTTGCACCTCATATTGCAGGTTCAGCGAGATGTCCTGATCTGCCGCCAGCGGTCGATCTGAGCCCGGATCGCAGTCTGGCGGTCCAGCAGGATCAGCGGGAAACGCGCCACCTCTGACAGCATGAAACGCTGCGCGCCTTCGTCGAAATCGGCGGGATACAGGCGACGAGATGGTCTTCGAGGATCGGCTCGAACTGGAAATCGCTGAGCCGGCACTTCCGGCCCGATATAAAGCTCGACCTCCTGCTCCTGCAAAAGCGCAAGCGCGGCATTGGGCGGCGTTTCCTTCAGATCCACCAGGCTGCGCGGATAACGCAGCTTGAAGGTCGCAAGGATGCGCCCCAGCCGGGTCGAGGCGAGGGTGGGCGCACAGGCTATCCGCACATGGCCACGCCGCTGCGCTGCGACCTCGGACAGGCGCGCCAGACCGGCCTGCACCTCGGCCATCGCGTGGCTGACCTGTTCATAAAGCACCCGCCCTTTCCGAGGTCAGATTGGCGCGTTGCGGCGTGCGGATGAAGAGGCTCATCCCCACCTGCGCCTCAAGATCGCGGATCTGCATCGACACGGCGGAGGGCGATCGGTTGCTTTCTTCGGCCGCGCGGCGAAAGCTGCCATGTTCGGCCGCCAGCAGAAAGGTCTGCAGCAATTTAAGATTGATATTGCTCGCAGCCATGACGGGCCCCCTGTGACAAGATCGTAGCCGCGGGGCGGGCTGCTGTCAGCCTTCCCGCAAACTCCTGTCTCTGAGCCTGGCCGCCGGTCCGATGACCCGGATGCCGTTTGCCTATGCGCCGCTGGCGGGGGCTGATGCGCGCCCCGCGCCAGGGCGGCTCAGTGAACGGCCGCGAACATGATCTTTTCTTCATCCGCGTCAAGGGCCATCATCTCTTCGACGATCTTGCCGCGTTTGGCCACGAGGATACGGTCGGAAACCGCCATGATTTCAGGAAGATAGGACGAGATCACCACCACCGCGAGCCCCTGATCAGCAAGATCATGGATCAGCTGGTGGATCTCGACAATCGCGCCGACATCGACGCCCCGGGTCGGTTCATCGAAAATGATCAGCTTCGGCTCCTGGATCAGCGATTTGGCGATCACCACCTTCTGCTGATTGCCGCCCGACAGTTCGATCATCCGTGCCCGGTCCGAGATCTGCTTCAGCCGGAGCCGCTCACCCCATTCCTTTGCCAGCTCCAGCGCGCGGCGCGGCGAGACAACAGAGAGCGGGTTCGATTGTTTCGACAATTCCCCCAGCAAAAGGTTCTGCCCCGCCGTCATGGTTTCGAAAAACCCGTCATGTTTGCGATCTTCGGTGACATAGACGATGCCATCGCGCATCGCCGGGCGCGGCACGCGGTAACGCACCGGCTTGCCGTTCAGCCGCACCTCACCGCCATGCATGAAATCGCGTTTCAGGACACCCGCGACGACTTTGGCCATCTCGGACCGGCCCGCGCCGACAAGGCCGAAAATCCCCGTCACCTGTCCGCCAAAGACCGAGAAGGACGAGTTCCGGACCATCGCACCACAAGACAGGTTCTCGACGCTGAGTACCTTTTCGCCATAAGGCCGGGGCTTGCGTTTCACGCTGCCATGCAGGCTTTCCGACAGGGTTCGCCCGACCATCGCCTGGACGATGCTTTCGCGGGTGAAGTCAGACGCCGCGCCGGTCGCGGCCAGCTGGCCGTCACGCAGGATGGTGATGCGGTCCGAGACCTCCAGCGCCTCTTCCAGCGCATGGGTGATGAAAACAATGGCCACGCCTTTGGCCTTCAGCCGCTCGATCAGCATGAAGAAATGGCGTTTTTCCTCGGGCGTCAGCGTCGCGGTCGGCTCGTCAAAGATGATGACGCGCGCATTGTGATGCACGGCGCGGGCGATCTCAACCATCTGCTTTTGCGCCGCCCCCAGCGTCGAGACCTGGGCGATCGGATCAACCTGGAACCCCATGCCGACAAGGAATTGCCGCGCTTCGATGTAGAGGCCGCGCAGGCGGTTGAACATCTTCTCATCGCCCAGATAGATGTTCTGCGCGACGGTCATGGCGGGCACCAGATTGGTTTCCTGGAACACCATGACGACGCCGTTTTTCAGCGCCTCTGCCGGCGAGGCAAAGCTGACCTCGCGCCCGTCCAGCAGCATGCGGCCCTGGCTCAGCCGGTAGACACCGGCAATCACCTTGGTCAGCGTCGATTTTCCGGCGCCGTTTTCCCCCAGAAGCGCGTGGACCTCGCCCTTGCGCAAAGTGAAATCCATGTCGCGAAACGCCGCGATGCCGCCGAAGCTTTTGGTGGCATTTTGCAGCTCTACCACGGTTTCCATCTTCAGATCCCCCGGGCGGCGCCATCGAGGCGCAGGATTTTGCCATGGCCTTTCGAGGCTACAAAAAGATCGTCACCCTGCTCGACGGCAGAGACACAGCCATGCGCCTGGCCATCGGCCCGCGAATGGAAACTGCGCAGCGGTTTCATCTGCGGCGAACATTGCAGCACCAGCCCATAAGACCGGGTCTCGGCAAAGGGTTTGGTCACCCCCATCCGGCGGAGCTGGCTGCCCTGCATTGGTTCGGAAAAGGACAGGCCAGAGGCAAGAGCGGGTGCCATCCAGAACGGCTCCGGCACTTCGGCCAGCATGCGTTTGCAATAGGCCGGTTCGCGCAGGATGAATTCGACCAGCTGATTGCGGACCGAGAAAAAGCTGAGCCAGAACCCCGCCTCGACCGCAGGCGCGATCCGGGCCGGATAGGCGGGCAGATGTTCCAGCACGGGCTCGGCTTTGCCCGTGCCCAGATCGACCGACAGCACCCGGTGCCGCCAGCTTTCCGAAACCCAGACCTTTTGCGACCCTGTCGCGGCAACGCCACCCGCCCAGGCCAGACCGCCCAGCACCCTGACCGCCTCGCCCGTGGCAAGGTTCAGCCGCCAGAGCGCGCCGGACTGGCCGCGCTCCATCAGATCGCGGCGCCAGTCTGCAGCGCGGCGCTGGCCTGCGCCTTCGGTCACCAAAAGCGTGTCGGCATCGAGGAAGGCCAGCGCGCTCGGGTTCTTCGGCATGGCAAAACTTTTGCCGCCATGGGCGCCGCCGCGCAGCGTCACGCCCTTGCCGTCAAGCCCCACCGCAAGCATGCCCTTGCCATAAGCCAGCGCCGAAACATCGGCGTCAAAAGCGGCGATCTCTTCTCCGGTCTCGACCCGGATCACACGCGGGCCAGAAGACGCCACCAGCCCCTTGCCGGTCACGACGAGATTATCGGCATCTGTCAGCAAGGCGACCGCAGCCGCCTCATCGAGACCCGCATTCGGCAGCAAGGGGCCATCCAGTACCGGCACCGTGATCGCGGCCTCGCCCCGGCCAAGGCGGCGGTCGATAAAGCGGCGGATCGCGCTCATTTCGGTTTCCCCCAATAGCTGTCGACGCCGCACCAGTCCTGGTCCGCCCCGGGCAGTTTCAGCGCACCCATGCGGTTGTTGAAAATGCCGCAGAGATAGAGCGTGCCCTTATGCTCGCGCATCGAAGTGATCATCGGATGGCGGGTGCCGCCAAGATCCCAGAAGCTTTCCAGAATCTCGCCTTTTTCGTTAAATTTCAGCACGCAGCCAGTGTTGAGGTTCGGCATCAGCCAGGCGTCCTGCGACACACGGCGTGCCATGCGGCGGCGGAAAGACGGCATCTCAAGCGAGAGATCCAACGCCGGGTGCGCGAGCCCATCAGGGCCAGCCAATAGGTGCCGTCAGAGGCGCGGTTGATATTGTCCGGGTAGCCCGGAAGGCCCTCGATCACGCGTTCAAGCCTGCCTTTCTTTGGCCCGGCATAGTAATAGCGGTTAATCCGGCAGGCCCAGCTTTCGGCGAACAGCACGGATTCGCCGTCATAAGAGGTGCAGACCCCGTTCGGGAAGATCAGGTTCGACAGCACGGTGCGGGTGGTTTTGATTTTGGGATCATAGACGATCAGTCGCCCGTTGCCGCGGCTTTCCAGCGCATCGGCATACCAGTCATGCATCTCGAACCGCACGGTCGCCTCGGAAAAGATGATCCGCCCATCGGGAAGGATGTCGCAGTCATCGGCGAGCTTCATCACGGAATCATCCGCGATCGAGGTCCAGCTGCGGTTGGTTTCCGCCGTCAGAAGCGTGACCTCGCCTTTCGGCGAGACCTGATAAAGCCCCATGCCACCGACACAGACCGCAAGGTTACCCTCGGCGTCGAAAGCCATGCCCTGCGGCGCGCCACCGGTATGGGCAAAGATCTCGTAACGGGTGTAATCCGGCCCGAACCAGCGCATGATATCGCCATGGCGCGAGCCGGTATAAAGATTGCCCTCGCGGTCGAAAATTGCATCTTCCGCGCCATCCATGATGCCAAGGCCAATCGGCTCTGACGCGCGCAGCCGGTCATTCGGGACCAGCGGGCCTTCGGTCGTGGAAATCGCCGGCGGCAGCTTGTTGAAGGTGGGCGAGATATAGACCGCGCGCAGCAGTTTATGGCGGTTCTTCACCCAGCGAACGTCAAGGAAGACGGCGGTGACCAACACAAGGCCAAGGATCAGCGCATTGACCGGACCAGGGATTGCCAGCGCCAGCAAGGACGTCGACAGGATCAGCACAAACAGCGCACCCATCAGCGCCTTCGCAACCGATCCGCGCCCTCCGCCCAATGAGATGCCGCCCAGCACGGTCGCGGTCAGGGCCTGAAGCTCCATCCCCGCGCCGATGTCGGATGCAGCCGATCCGATCCGCGCCGCAAAATGGAACCCGCCAAGCGCCACCAGAACCGAGCAGATCACATAGGCGGAAAACACCGTCCAGCGCACATTGATCCCGGCATTATGCGCCGAACGCGCGCGCACCACCCACCGCCAGCAGCCGCCAGCCATAGCGACCACGTGACAGGACGATATGCAGGATCAGTGCAATCGCGGCCAGCACCCAGAAGGGGGTCGGCAGGCCCAGAACATGCCCCATGCCAAGGAAATCCCATGCCGCGGACTCCGGGTAATTCATCACGATATCGGTCGAGATCTGCGGGAAGACGATATCGAAAACCGACCGGAAGATGATCAGTGTCACCAGTGTCGTCAGAAAGGCCCGCATCCTGAGGATACCGACCATGAAGCCGTTGATCGCGCCGCAAACCGCGCCGACCCCCAGAGTGGCGGCCAGGCCGCCACCCAGGCTCAGCCCCATGACATTCATGGTGTAAAGCGCGGTGGTGACCGCAAGGGCGAATGTGGACCCGACCGAAAGGTCGATCCCCCCGAGATCATCACGATGGTCAGGCCCAGAACAACGAGCCCCAGCTCGGCCATCTCGCCGGAAAGAAGTGAGATCGTCCCGAACTGGAAGAAGCGCGGCACAATCGGTGCGAAAATCGCAATCACAAGCACAAGGGCTGCGAAGGGAATTGCGCTGTCCACCCATTTCTTGGTGAGAAGCTCGCCCAGAACGTGATCGGGCAGAACCCGGTACCGCAACCGGACAAGGCTTTCGCTGAGGCTCATTGCAGACAGGTCCTTACTTCAGCTCGTCAATTTTCCAGCAGTTACGGCCGCTGGCATTATTTTTGTCGACCCGGGTGATCGGCCCGAAGAAGACGGTTTTTTCCGAACCCGCCGGGCGGTCGGGGTTTTGCAGGAATTCCGAGATCTGCTGCGCGGCGATCTCGGCCTGGATCGGCGCGTTGAAGTTGTAAACAACGTCAAGCAGACCCTTTTCGATGCTCTCGCACGCGGTATGGGCGCCCGCGCCATTGGTGACGATGGTCACCTGATCCTGCTTGCCTGCGGCCAGAACGGCGGCACCGGCCCCGACTTCGGCATTGTCCCAGATGCCCATGATCCCGCAGAGATCGGGATGCTGTTGCAGCACGGTCTCGGTAATCTGGCGGGCTTTCTCGCTGTCGTAATCAGCGGGCTGGTCGGAAACCAGTTCAAGGCCGGGATTTTCCGCGAGGATCTGGTTGAGACCTTCACGCATATAGATATTTGCGGCACCGGTCTGCACGCCCGCCAGCCAGACGATCTTGCCCGAAGGCGCGCCGGGGGCAAGGCAGGTACGGGCCAGCTCGCCCGCTTCCAGGCGGCCCATCTCGATCCAGTCATTGCCGACATAGCTGTCGGTCTGGGTGATCGACTGCATATTGATCTGCAGGATCTTGATCCCGGCATCCTGCGCCTGTTTCAGCGCACGGGCATAGGTCTGCACATCGGGATTCTGCACGATCAGGACATCGGCTTTTCGGCAATCGCGCCCTGCAGCGCGCGGATGCCGGCGGCGGTGTCCATATTCGGGTCACGCACCTCGAAGGAGAACCCATAACGCGCGGCATGGCGCTGCCAGACGGCGGTCCAGGCCTGGTTGAGATCCATCCCCTGCGACAGCGGAACGAAAATCACCTTCTTGCCGGTCACGGCTTCCAGATAGGCGGCGCGCCCCACCTGTTCGATATCATCGGCCAGCGCCGGAACCGCTGCCAGCAGAGCGGAAGCTGCCAGCGCCGCGAAGGCGGTATTTTTCAGAACTTTCATTATGTCTCCTCCCTGAAACTCTCTTTAGTCCGCATGACGTTCAGATATCGCCGCTTTGCGAGGTCTGCTCATCGCGGGGGTTGATCACCGCATCCAGCGCCAGCGCGGCCAGCAGTATCACGCTCTTGATCAGGTTCTGGCTGGTATAGCTGAAATTCATGATCGTCATGCCATTGATCAGGATCCCCACCAGAACCGTACCGACCAGAACATTGCGCACGCCGCCCTGGCCGCCGGAAAGGCTGATCCCGCCCAGCACCACGACCAGCAGCACGTCATAGATCAGCGTGGAATTATAAAGCCTTGTGTTGATCCCGGACACGAGCCCGGTCATCAGGATCCCGGCGGCATAGGCGATCAGCGCGGCCAGCACATATTGGCTGATCTGCACCGGCCGGGTCGGAAGGCCCATGGTCCGCGCCGCATGCGGATTGTCGCCGGTCGCATAGATGAAGCGGCCAAACCGCGTCAGGCTGAGGAACAGCGCGACCAGCGCCGCGATGCCCGCAAGGATCAGAATGGAATAGGGCACGCCCAGGAAGGTGCCCGAGCCGATGGCCACCAGCCAGCCGATCCCCGCCGGGCATAAAGCACATCCGAACTGAAGGCGACGCGGCCCCCGCCATAGACAATCGACGCCATGGCAAGGGTGGCAAAGATCGGCGGCACTTCGGCAATGGCGATCAGAATGCCGGTGATCAGCCCGCAAAACGCCACCAGACACGCGCCGATCAGCACCGCTTCACCAAAGGCAAAGCCCTGTGATGACAGCCAGATGGCGAAAGCCACGCCCACCACCATGACCGCAACCATGGTCAGGTCGATGCCGCGCCCGACCACGATCATCCCCATCCCCACCGCAAGCGTGCCAAGGATGGCCACGTTTTTCAGCAAGGTGAGCAGATTGCCCTGGGTCAGGAAGTTGTTCAGAAACAGGGCGAAAGCCAGAAACAGCGTCAGCGCGATCAGAGAGACCACGCCCTCCTGGGTCAGCCGGAAACGGCGGTGACGTCCGGCCTGTGCCGGTTCTCTCAAGGACATCTCTTTTCTCCCCTCCCCGGCATCGCAGGATTCATCGCATGCCTGCAACACAAACAGGCCCGACGGATGCGGGCCATACCTCTCCCAAGGCAAGCGCAATCTCCAGCTTGTTTTCCGCACAGGCAATTTCATTTTCCTGACCGCGCGTGCTGAAAATCCCGCCAGCATCCGAAGAACGGCCCCCCGGAGCTTTCGCCAAGGCGGTCGCAGCACCGTTTCGGTCAAGGTGCAGCCCGAGGCCCGGAAGCGCGCGGGTTCAGAGCGCCCGCAACGCGGCCTCGCTCAGCTCGGATGTGCGGGTGAAGATGCGTGCCGCCCCCGCCGCAAGAAGCTGGTCGCCATGTCCCGGCCAGGAATGGCGTCCGGCGGTCAGGCCGGCCACCCGCATTCCTGCCGCAAGGGCCGCTTTTACCCCGGCGGCGCTGTCCTCGACCACCACGCAATCCGCCGGGGAGGCGCCGCACTGACTGGCGGCGAACAGAAACACATCCGGAAACGGCTTGCCCCGTGCCACCTGGCTTGCGGAATAGATATGCAGCGCGAAGAAATCGCTCAGCCCGCAGACCTCGAGCGAGCGGCGCAGTTTCGGCAGTGCCGAAGACGAGGCCACCGCCTTAAGCCCGGGCAGGCTCTCAAGCGCGGCCCGAATACCTTCGACCGGCTGCAATTCGGTCTCCATCCGCGCGAGGAGCAGCGCATCGGCCTGCTCAATGAGACCCTCGGGCCAGGGCGCGCCCCGCAGCGCGGCGATCTGATCCCAGATAACCGCCTTGGGCTGACCTATATGGCCGCGGATGATCTCTGCCGCCGTGATCGGCCATCCAGCCGCCGTCATCAGTTCTGCGTCAATCGCATTCGAGAGGATCTCGCTGTCGACCAGCACGCCGTCACAATCAAAGATAATCATTCGCCGTAAGGAACCCAGATGTTTTTGACCTGTGTGGCGCGGGTCAGGAAGTTTCGCCCCTGGCCTTCAGCGGAAAGCCAGTTGCGGGCCGCACCCTCCTCGCACCAGGTCTGTTTCAGATTGCCGGCCGAGGCGGTCTCGACCGCCTTCGCCCCGTCGCCGGTGCCGAAATACCAGAGGCCATCGACATCGTCATGCTCCGCCAGCGTCTTCGTCAGCACCTCGCGCTCGCCGGTGACGATGTTGATCACGCCGCCGGGAAGGTCCGAGGTCTGGAACACCTGATACAGGTCGGTCGCCGCCAGCGGATGGGTCTGCGACGGCACCACCACTACCCGATTGCCCATCGCCACCGCTGGCAGCGCCAGCGAGACAAGGCCCAGAAGCGGCAACGCGGTCGGGCAGACCAGCCCGACCACGCCGAGCGGCTCGTGCATCGCCAGTGTCACATGCGCCGATTTGGTGGAATGGACCGCGCCGTCGAATTTGTCCGCCTGGGCCGCATACCAGAAAATACGACGCAGCGCGGTTTCGACCTCGGTTTTTGCCGCCGATGCCGTCTGTCCGAAACTGCGCAACCGGTCCTCGAATTCCGCTACGCGCGCCGAAAGGTTCTCGGCCAGGTAATACAGCACCTGGGCACGGTTATGCCCGGTTTGTGCACCCCAGCCTTTGGCCCCATGCGCGGCCTCGACCGCGTTGCGGATATCCTTGCGGCTGCCAAGCGGCGCGAGGCCGACCGTGCCCTTCGGCCCTTCGACCCGGTAGGAATAGCCAGAGTCTGGCCGTGCCTGTTTGCCGCCGATATAGAGCTTTGCCGTTCGGTCGATGGCGCTTGCGGGCAGGGTCTCCGCCGGGCTGGCGTCAAGGGCCGCCGGGGCCTCCTCGGGCTTCTTCGCCTTAGGCACGGCCAGTTTCAGATAGGCGCTCATGCCTTCGCGCCCGCCCTCGCGGCCGAAACCGCTTTCGCGCATGCCGCCGAACCCGGCACCGGCATCAAAGAGATTAGCCGAATTGATCCAGACCACGCCGGCCCGCACCCGACCCGCCACATCCAGCGCGAGGTTAATGTTTTCTGACCAGATCGAAGCCGCAAGGCCGTAACGGGTGTTATTGGCCAGCGCCACGGCATCTTCGGGCGCGCGAAACGGGGTCAGGGTGACCACCGGGCCGAAAATCTCTTCGGTGGCAAGGATCGAGGCGGGCTCGACCCCGGTGACCAGCGTCGGCGGGTAGAAACAGCCTGCCGGCGCCTCGCCCTGGTGGATCGCGACCCCTTCCGCCCTGCCCTTTTCGACCAGATCGGTGATCCGCGCCAGCTGCACCGGATGCACGATGGCGCCGATATCGGTGGATTTGTCCATCGGATCGCCAACCCGCAGACGGGCCATGCGGCGTTTCAGAAGATCGGTGAACCGTGCAGAGACCGCTTCGGCCACCAGGATGCGCGAGCCCGCAGAACAGACCTGACCCTGATTGAACCAGATTGACTCGACCACGCCCTCGACCGCCGCATCAAGATCGGCGTCAGCAAAAACGATGAAGGGGGATTTCCCGCCCAGCTCCAGCGTCAGCGCCTTGCCGGAACCCGCGATCTGGCGGCGGATCACCCGGCCAACCGCGGTTGAGCCGGTGAAGGCGACCTTGTCGATGCCGGGATGGCCGGTGAGCGCCGCCCCGGTCGTGCCATCGCCGGTCACGATGTTCAGCACCCCTTTCGGCAGGCCCGCCTCGCGCGCGATTTCTGCGAATGCCAGCGCGGTCAGCGGCGTATATTCCGCTGGCTTCAGCACCACCGTATTCCCGGCCGCGAGGGCTGGTGCGACCTTCCAGGCCAGCATCAGCAGCGGGAAGTTCCACGGGATCACCTGGCCGCACACACCCTGCGGGCCTGCGCCGGGGAATTCATCGGCGAGGATCTCGGCCCAGCCCGCGTGATGGTAGAAATGCCGTGCGACCAGCGGGATGTCGATATCGCGGCTTTCTCGGATCGGCTTGCCATTGTCGATGGTTTCCAGCACCGCAAGAAAACGGGCATGTTGCTGCACATGGCGGGCAAGCGCATAGAGATGTTTCGCCCGTTCATGCCCCGGCAGCGCCGCCCATTTCGCTTGCGCCGTCCGCGCGGCTTTGACGGCTGCGCTGACATCGGCCTCTGCCCCTTGCGAGACCCGGGCGATGGTCTCGCCTGTGGCGGGGTTCATGACCTCGAAAAGCTGCGAGGGCGCGGTGAACACGCCGTCGATGAAATGGCCAAAGCCCGCCTCATGGCGTTTCAGCCAGTCGCGCAGAACGCTGATGTCCTCAGGGGCGGGCCATAATCCATCGTCGTCAGGATCTCTTTGATCTTGTTCATTTATCCCCCCTCATGCCAATGCGAGGCGCGATGCGGATGAATAGCGTCCGGTGACATGATGTTCCAGCTGACGCTCGATATCCCCAAGCATTGACGAGGCGCCAAGGCGGAACAGATGCGGCATGAGCCAGTCGCGGCCCATTTCTTCCCGCATCAGGATCTGCCAGCTCAGCGCGTCTTTCGCCAATTTCATGCCGCCTGCGGGCTTGAAACCGATGCGGTGGCCGGTGGCGTCGAGATAATCGCGCAAGGCCCGCACCATCACGAGGCTGACGGGCAAAGTGGCATTGACGCCCTCTTTCCCGGTCGAGGTCTTGATGAAATCGGCCCCCGCCTGCATCGCAACCATTGACGCCGCATAGACATTCCTGAGCGTTTGCAGATCACCCGTGGCAAGGATCGCCTTCAGATGCGCCGGCCCGCAGGCCGAACGCATGGCCGCGATCTCGTCATAAAGCGCCGCCCAGTTGCCGGTCAGCACATATTCGCGGGTGATGACAATGTCGATCTCATCGGCGCCCTCGGCCACCGCATAGCGGATTTCTTCCAGCCGCAAATGGAGCGGCATCAGCCCGGCGGGAAAGCCAGTTGCAACTGAGGCGACCGGGATCCCGCTGCCCTGCAGCGCCTTTGCCGCATGGCCCACCATGGTCGGATAGACGCAGACTGCGCCAGTGGTGAGCCCGAGATCCGCGATCCCCAACCCCTCGGTGATATGGGCGGCCAGCGGCTGGCGGGCTTTGGCGCAAAGACGGCGCACCCGCGCCGCAGTATCGTCGCCGGCGAGCGTCGTCAGGTCGATGCAGCGGATCGCATTGATCAGCCAGGCCGCCTGATACTCTTTCTTGACCGTGCGGCGCGCGCCCAGCGACGCGGCCCGGCGCTCTGTGGCAGAGCGATTGACCCCGTGGCCTTCGAACATTGCGATCTCAAGCGGCATGCCCGGATTGCGCGGGTCATTCGCCAGATCCTGCGGGCCGCGGGGCGCAGAGTGACCTGCGGCGGGGTCAAAGGTCATAGGCATGCTCCAATACCCTGGTCGCGCTGGCCCCAACGCCGCCGCACCTATATTGCCATAAAGCGTGAGATTGCTCCCGGACGCAGCCCCGGCAGATCTCCGGAGGGTGGTCTGCGCCCATCGGGTCAGGCGCCTTGCACGTCCGAAAATCCGCCTCCTGCGCCAGTTTGACGAACCTTCGGTCAAAACTCACGAAACCATCACATTGCGCCGATTTTCCCAGATGCAGCGCATCGGCGAAATCCATGCCCTGTTCGGCCCGGTCCAGCGCATCTGCCACGATCACCGCATCCTCGATGGTCACGGTCGCAAGCCCGCCAAAGGCGCGGAGCGCGCGCGCCACGTCGGCCGGTTTGTAGCCGTAAGCGCTGCGCAGCACCCATTCGGTTTCCAGGATGACCGTCACCGCGACGAAAATTGCCTGGCCGTTGACCAGGGTCCGGGCGCGCGGCGACTGGTCGGGGTGATCGCCGGTCAGGTAGCGCACCACCACATTCGTATCAATCGCGATCATGACGCCGCCGGGCTTCGGCCAGCACGGCCGCATCCATCTCTTCAACCGATTTCGGATCGCCGCGATGAGGCAGCAGGGCAAAGACATCCTCGGGCTTTGTTGCGGCAAAGGTCGGCGCGCGTTTCAGAAGCACCCCCTCTGCCGTCTCTTCGACGATGAGCCGGGTGCCAACCTCCCAGTCCCGCCGCTGCCGGATGGCCTTGGGCAGGATAATCTGGCCTTTGGTCGAAAGGGTCGTGGTCACAGAGGGGGGCCGGGGCATGAGCAAAGCTCCAATGTAAGACAAAGGTAAGATAACAGTTCCGCCCCGTCTTTCAACCATGCCGGACAGGGCCAGTTTTCCCTCCCCGGTGATTGAGCGCGTGACGACCAAAGCAGGTACCGGCCCGGCGTAGAGCGTTCTGACCTGCCTGACGAATCGCAACTTTGATCCGGCGGCCAGCGACGCCGGGAATGCTACAAGATATTGATACAGGTCAGGATGACCAACCGGGCTGTTTTCGTTACATTTCGGCCACATGACGGCCGCGGACTACATTTTATCCACAAGCTGGCCCGGGAAGGCACTACCAGGTGTAGAATTTTCTTGCGTGACGCCCATTCCTGGCGCATTTCTCTTTGTAGCGCAGAAATGCAAGAATTTCGGATTTTTGCGCTACAGACATCACGAGCATCCCTGTACAGGGGGCAGAGCACAGAGAAACTGTGCCGCACAGGATAAATGAGGGCTGCATGACAGCAGAGCGTGTATTCGCAGAGCTCCAGGGCGATGCAGCAACCTTGCACGATTCCATCCGCCAGCATCTGGAGCGCAATTTTGCGCCGGATGCACGGAAATATCTGCGCAGCTTTTCCTCGGGAGAAGCTGCCGATTTTCTTGGCCTCGCCCCCGGACATCTGCGCAAGCTGCATGCCGAAGACAAGATCCCGGATGTGGCGCTCGATGAACGCGGCCGCAGGCTTTACACGGCAGAGGATCTCGGGCTGATCCGCCTCGCGCTGGCGCGCACCACCCGGGACCCTTCGCTTTACCTGCGCGGCCGGGTCGGGCAGGAGCCCGTGCAGATCCTGTCCTGTGTCTCCTTCAAGGGGGGTCGGCCAAGACGACTTCCGCGGCCTATCTCAGCCAGTGGTTCGCGCTGCATGGCTACCGGGTGCTCGTGATCGATATGGACCCCCAGGCCTCACTGTCTTCGATGACCGGCCTGCGCCCCGAGATCGATTTCTCGCATCAGGGCACGATCTATGACGCGATCCGCTATACCGACCCGCTGCCGATGGAGGAGGTCATTCGCAAGACCTATTTCCACGGGCTCGACATCGCTGCGGGCGGGCTGATCCTGTCGGAATATGAAACCGAGACCCCCTATGCGCTGCGCCAGGGCTCGGAGCCGCCGTTTTACCTGCGCCTGCGCGAGGCGATCCAATCGGTCGAGGCAAATTACGACCTCGTCTTCATTGACTGCCCGCCGCAGCTGGGCTTCCTGACCTTGTCTTCGCTGGTGGCCTCATCGTCGATCCTGATCCCGGTGGTGCCGAATTTCATCGACGTGGCATCGCTGGCGCAGTTTCTGACCATGGCAGCCTCGCTCCTTGACACGATCCGGGACGCGGGCATGACGCTGGATTACGATTTCCTGCGATACCTGGTGTCGCGGTTCGAACCCTCGGACGGGCCACAGGCCCAGGTCGCCGGGCTTTTGCGCGCGAATTTCGGGAAACGGGTGATGACCGAGACTTTCCTGAAATCCACCGCCATCTCGGATGCCGGGCTGACGCATCAGACCTTGTTCGAGGTCGGGCGCGGCAGCATGAACCGCAATACCTATGACCGCGCGATGGAATCCGTGAATGCGGTCGCGCGCGAGCTGGAGCAAGACATCCACAGAGCCTGGGGAAGGACCTGACATGGCCCGCAAGAACATGTTCGAAGGCATCTCCCCTGCCCCGCGCCCTGCCGGGGTGGCCGAGCCCGCCAAGATGCCCGAGGTCTTTCAGGCCAGCGGCCCGATTGCGGCGATCCGCAATGACCTGCGCAGCATCGGCAGCCGTTCGGTCCAGGAGATTGATCCGGCCCAGATCGAAGATACCGGCCTCAGGGACCGGCTTGGCGATCTGGGCGAAGACATTCTGGAACTGCGCGAGAGCATTGCGAAACACGGGCAGCAGGTGCCGATCCTGCTGCGTCCGCATCCAAAGCTCAGCGGCCGCTATCAGGTGGTCTATGGCCGGCGCCGTCTGGCGGCGATCCGGGGTCTTGACCTTCCCGTCAAGGCGCTGATCCGCACGCTCTCGGATGAAGAGGCGGTGCTGGCTCAGGGCCAGGAAAACAACCTGAGGAAGGATCCCTCGTTCATTGAAAAGGCGCTGTTTGCCGGCGACCTTGAAGAGGCCGGCTATGAGGCCCGCGTGATCCAGGACGCGCTGAATGTCAGTCGCAGCCATACCTCGCATATGCGCAAAGTGCGCGAAGCGCTGCCGCGTGAAGTGATCGAGCGGATTGGCGCGGCGCCCTCGGTGGGCTGGAAACGCTGGTATGATCTGGCCTTGCGGATCCTCGAAGGGCAGATCGCGGCGGGCTCGGTCCACCCTGCCCCATTTGCCCCGGAGCTGACCTCGGATCAGCGCTTTGAGGCCTGGGTCAGGGCGATCCCGTCGGCCGCGCGGCCGGAAAAAGCAGCCGCTGCCGACAGTGCCGCCCCTATCCTCGCCCGTGACGGGACAGAGCTGGGCTCGGTCCGGCTGCAAAGAGCCCGGATGAGCTTTGAGGCAACGGCCGGGAATGCCGGTTTCGCGGCCTGGCTGCATGACGAGGCACAGGATCTGCTGCCGCGCCTGCATGAGGAATTTCTGGCGGCGCGCGCGAAACGCAGCTGACCGGACACACCACACCCCAACGATAACAACAAAGGAGCAGCGTCGGAAAAAGAAAGACCTTCCGAATGGAAACCACCCGGAAGGCCCGTGCAAACCACAGGGCGCCAACCCTGAGAATGCTTAACGTCTAGCAAGAGCAGTCTAGCGCAGGCCCGAATCACATGCAACATCGCTCAGGCGGTGATTGGAAAACTGTTGTCGTTTTCCCGGTGTGCCAGCCGGCATGCGGCCCATAATCGGACCGTCTTCTCGTTCCGCCCGATGACATCATGGAACAGATCACTTATTCGCCCCTGCCCCGCCGGGACGGGCGCCGGTCGTTTGCACCCTCTCGCCCTGCCCTGCCGCAGATGACAGGCAAAGGCGTCACCGACCTGCGCTGGCACCTTCTGGATCTGGTGCGGATCTGCCGTGAACGGCTTCAGCTGCGCGACCGCGACATTGCGGTTCTGCGCGGGCTCCTGAGCCTTTTGCCACAGGATCCGCAGCCGGATCAGAGGATGGTCTTCGCCTCGAACCGGGTGCTGATCGCGCGCTGTGACGGCATTGATGAGCGTACCTTGCGCCGCCGGCTGAACCATCTCCGGTCGGTCGGGCTGGTGAGCAAGCGGCCGAGCCCCAATGGCAAACGCTATCAGGTCCGCAATTCTGAGGCCGATGTGCAGCTGAGCTATGGTATCAGCCTCGCGCCGCTGTTCGACCTGCATCCCCATCTGGAAGCCCTTGCTGAGACCTGCCATCAGGAAGCCGCAGAGGTGAAGGCCCTGCGGGCAGTGATCCGCGACCGGCTGTTTCACAGCGCCGGAGATCTGGCTCAGCCACTCCTGGAAACTGCCCGCCTCGCGCTGCGGCGAAAGCTTGGGCCGGATGAGCTGCGGACTATTGCGGCGACCCTGCCCGATCCGGATGACAGCGCGCCTGACCACATGCCGCCCGACATGACACAGCCAGATACCGCATCTGAACGATCCGGCGAAATGACCGCCAGCAACGGCCAGAATGACCGGCACATTCAGAGATCAGGAAAAGAAACCTTTGATTCTGACTCTGCTCAGAAAGCACAGGATATCAGTGTTGATGAATGCCTGGAGATGGCTGCGAGTGTGAAAGATTACGCTCCACACCAGCCGCGAAGCTGGCCTGATCTTATCCGGCTTTCTGAAACTCTCGCACCGGCGATCGGTCTGACGCATCCCTTGCTTGGCATCGCGAAAAAACAATTTGGGCTGCAAGGCTGCGCGCTGGTGGTTCTGGGGCTTGTGGAGGCCTTTGGACGTATCCGCAGCCCCGGCGCTTATCTCAACGCGGTGCTGCGAAAGGCAGATGTTCAGGTGCCAGACCCCGTGCGGATGTTCCATTCCCTTGTGAGGTCCGCGCCCAGGGCCAGATGTATACCGGGGTAAACACTCAAGCCTCGGGTCATGTATACCGGGGTAAACATTACGGATGTTTCGAAAGATCAGACTGGCCTGAAATCCGCCGTCTGCCCAGATCTCAGTTCCTCTGGCACCTCATCTGACGCCGCGAGATCCACAATCAACAATGCCTCTCCCCGGGCACCGGCGGTTGCAAGTGGCTGGCCATCCGGCCCGGCAATCACGGAAAGGCCGCCAAAGGTCAGGTCCCCTTCCGGGCCGGTCAGATTGGCATAGGCCACGGTGCAATTGCCTTCATGCGCGCGGGCCGGCACCAGGACACGCTGGACATGTTCAAAGCCGGCAGGATTGGCTGTGGGCACCAGGATCAGCCCGGCGCCATTGCGGGAAAGGGCTGCCACATGGGCCGGAAATTCGATGTCATAGCAAACCAGCATGGCAAGCTTTCGCCCTTCCAGATCAAACACCGGACAAAGCTGGTCGCCGGGGCGAAATGATCGGCGCTCCATCGGGCCGAAGAGCTGGATCTTGCGGTAATGCGCCAGCACCGCGCCATCGGGCCGATCGTCGTGGCGGCGTTGTAAACGGTAGCGCCGTCCCGTTCTGCCCAGCCGAGGCAGATGCCGCACCCCGCATGCGCCGCCATCTCACGCAGCCGGGTGATCCATGCGCCGTCCAGCGGCTGTGACAGACTTTCATGCAGATCCGGCCGGTTATAGCCCGGGAGCAACAGCTCCGGCGCGAGCAGGAGTTTGGCCCCTGCCGCTGCCGCCACCTGCAACTGCGTGCAAATCGCCGAAAATGCCGCCTCAATGTTCCCATTGGTCGGCTTCGCCTGCCAGAGTGCCACCTTCATCTGAACCTCGCTTCCGCTACTGTCTTTACAAATCTGCCCTGGTTTCCCTCAATCTGCAAAGCACCAGCCCGAAAGCCTCTGATCGCATGACCCTGAAAAAGCCTGTAACCGCCTTCGGCCCGGATTTTCCCTTTGCCTATGATGACTGGCTGACGCATCCGGCCGGGCTCGGAAGCGTGCCGCAGGCGCGCTTTGGTGAAAAACTCGCGGTGATCGGGGCGGGGGCTGCGGGCATCATCGCGGGCTATGAGCTGATGAAGCTGGGCCTCCATCCCGAAATCTATGAATCCGGCAAGTTCGGTGGCCGGCTGCGCTCAGAGTTATTCGAAGGCACGGAGGATATCATCGCCGAACTTGGCGGCATGCGCTTTCCGGTCTCGTCGCGCGCCTTCTACCATTATGTCGATCTCCTTGGGATCGAAAGCCGCCCTTTCCCCAATCCGCTGACCGAGGCCGCCGGATCGACGGTGATCGACCTTGAAGGCGAGACCCATTTCGCCCGCGGCCCCGAGGATCTGCCGCAGCTTTATCACGAGGTCGCCACCGCGTACCGCGCCGCGCTTGAGGAACATGCCGATTTCGCCGCCCTGACCGAAGCCGTGCGCGACCGCGATGTGGCCCGTCTGAAGGCGATCTGGGATCCGTTGGTTGCGAAATGGGATGAACGGACATTTTACGATTTCGTCACCTCGTCCAGCGCGTTCCAGAGCCTTGGCTTCCGGCATCGCGAGGTCTTTGGCCAGGTTGGGTTTGGCACCGGCGGCTGGGACAGTGACTTTCCGAATTCGATGCTCGAGATCCTGCGGGTGAATCTGCTCGAACTGGATGACCATCAACGCTACATCGTTGGCGGGGTCGAAGGGGTGCTGCACCAGCTCTGGCGTCTGCCTGCGCGCGCGGCGCATTGGCCCGAGGGTACCTCGCTGGCGGATCTCAACGGGGGAGCCACGCTGGGGCGCGCGACGCGCATCGCGCGGAGCGGGCAGGGCGGGTTCACCGTCACCGACCAATGGGGAGTGGCGCGCGATTACAGCGCGGTGCTCGTGACCTGTCAGAGCCATCTTCTGACCACTTCGGTCGCCGTGGATGAGGCGCTGTTTGATCAGAAACTCTGGATGGCGCTGGACCGCACCCGATATATGCAGGCCGCGAAGACCTTTGTCATGGTCGACCGGCCGTTCTGGAAAGAAACCGGCCCTGACGGGCGACCGCTTTTGTCGATGACGCTGACCGATCGCAATACACGTGGCACCTATCTCTTTGACAATGGGCCCGACCGGCCTGCCGTCATTTGCCTCTCCTACAGCTGGATGACCGATGCGCTGAAAGTGTTGCCTTACGGGCCGGAAAAGCGGGTCGAACTGGCGCTTGCGGCGCTGGAGCGGATCTATCCCGGCGTTGATATCCGAAGCCATATTCGCGGCAACCCGATTTGCGTCAGCTGGGAGGCGGATGACAACTTCCTTGGCGCCTTCAAAGGCGCGCTGCCCGGGCATTACCGCTATAATCTGCGGATGTACCGACACTTCATTCAGGCCGAGATGCCTGCGGATCAGCGCGGCATTTTCCTTGCCGGGGATGGCATCAGCTGGACCCCGGCCTGGGTCGAGGGGGCCGTCCAGACCGCATTGAACGCGGTCTGGGGCATCATGACCCATTTCGGCGGCAGCTCTGACCGGGCCAATCCAGGTCCGGGAGATCTCTGGCCAACGCTCGGCCCGGTCTCGCTCGACGGGCCGGAGCAGTCAGGCTGACTGCTGCGAGTCCGTGCGCCACCATCGGGCGCACGGGCAAAGCGCGAGACCAATCAACAGACGTCTTGAGGGAAATTCCAGCAACTGAAGAAAAAACTGCGGCCATTTCACTGTAATATGTTGTATTATAATGGATTTATAGGTTTTTTCTGAGGGCAGGGGCGCGAAGGCCTGCCATCGCGCCCGACCCATGCGTCACGCCCGCCCGATGGGGTGGTGCAGCGCATTGACGCTCCTCGCAAAAACCTCAAATCTGGGCCTGTCAGCGGGGCGAGCCTGGGTGCTCCTGGACGTATCGGATAAAATGCTATGAGCGGGTCAGGAGTTCTCGTCTGTATCAGGATCAACGCGACGAGGACGAACCACCAGTCCTGGGGTGAAAGCCAATACGCGGAAGGCCTGGCCCGCGCCATCCGGTGGCATGCAGGCTGTGAGGCTGTTCTGGTGTTTCGGGGCGAAGAGCCGGAGCCGTCCGCGCAGCCCTCGGTTCTCTTGCAGATCGCTGGCCCGCATCTGGAAGAGCCTGTCGCGGGGATGGCCAATCTGCTCTGGATGATCAGTCCGCCGAACGTGGCGCCGATCGGGATGTTGCGGCGCTATCAGGCACTGTTCATCGGCTCAGAGAAGCTCGCGTCCCAGCTGAGGGATCATGGGCTTGCGGCAGATTACCTGCCTCAGGCCACCGAATGTGCCCGTTTCCATCCCTTGCGGCGTCCGGCGGGGGCGGATGAGATTCCGCTGGCCTTTGTCGGCGGCTATGCCCCCCGCGTGGATCGCCGCATTATCCTTTGGGCGGCAGAGGCCGGGTTCGAGCCGCAGATCTGGGGGCCGGGCTGGAAGGATGTGGTGCCCGCCCGTCTCTGGCGGGGCGAGCGCCTGAATTCTGAGGCGCTTGCAGAGGTCTATGCCAGCGCCCGCATCCTGCTGAACAGCCATATGCCGCTGATGGCGACGCAGGGCTTCATGAGCAACCGGAGTTATGATGCGCTGGCCAGCGGGGCGCTTGTTGTCTCGGACCGGGTATCCGGCTTCCACGATCCGGATTTTCCCGAGATCCGGCAGGTTGCCGGGCAGGAAGAGCTGGTGTCGACGCTGAAACAACTGCTCGCGGCGCCACCCGTCGGTTTGCCGTACCGGATTGCCCTGCATGATCGTGTGGTCTCCCGATACGGCTTTGACAGGGCTGCGGGCGTGATCCTTGACCGGGCGCGTTCGCTGATCAGCGGCTCTTCCAGTGCCGTCGCGGCCTTCTCTCCGGGTCGATCAGTTCCGATGCCCACAGCCGGCAGCGCGGCCTCTGTGGCAGATGATGTCCGGTCGACCGTTCTGGCCGCAGCGCAAGAGATCGTCACTGCGCTGTATTATCTGGAGCAGGGCGGGCCTGCCCCCTTGCCCTCCGACACCGGTAGCACGGGCATCATCCACGTACTCTCGGCGGATCTTCACGAGATGCGGCAGCTCGCCCGGCGCGGGGCCGCACCTGACCGGACAGCCCGGATCGAGAGGATTGCAGGCCGTGCGCGCAGGGTGATCGAAGCTTTGGAGGATCGCGCCTCTCCCCTGCACCTGCATGTCACGCCGAAATTGCTTGAGCCGGTGTTGACCCGGATTGTGAGCAATGAGCCGCTCTGGGCGCATGGTCCTCAG
The DNA here is from genome assembly GCF_030052995.1 of Gemmobacter sp. 24YEA27. Lineage (NCBI taxonomy): Bacteria > Pseudomonadati > Pseudomonadota > Alphaproteobacteria > Rhodobacterales > Paracoccaceae > Gemmobacter > Gemmobacter sp. 24YEA27. The sequence goes on from NZ_JASJPW010000004.1 coordinate 50,409, forward strand.
GGTTTTGTGCGCGAACGGGGCAAGGCGGGATTGCCGCTGCGCCCGAGGGCGCAATGTGCCGGGACGGACCGTCCGGTGGGTGTGTTCCTGCACCTTTATTATGACGAGCTGGCGCCGGTCTTTGCCGCGAGGCTCGTGCATATTACCGTGCCGTTCCGCCTCTATGTGTCAACTGACACCGATGAGAAGGCGAGGCGCATCCGCGCGCATCTGCCGGATGCCGAGATCCGGGTATTTGCGAACCGGGGCCGCGATATCTGGCCCAAACTGTATGGCTTTGCCGCTGCCCATGCCCGCCATGACATCGTGCTGCATCTGCATGGCAAACGCTCGCTGCATTCCGACAGGCTGGATGACTGGCTGGCGCATATTCTCGGCTGCCTGCTCGGTTCGGAAGGCGAGGTGAACCGGATCCTGTCCTTTTTCGGGTCGATCCCCAGGCTGGGCATGGTGGTTCCGGTCACATATCGCGCCGTGCTTGGTGCGGCACATTGGGGGGCGAACCGCGATATCGCGCGCGAACTGGCACGGCGGATGGCGCTGCCCGGTCCGCTGCCCGACAATGACAGACTGCGCTTTCCGGTGGGGTCGATGTTCTGGGCCCGCAGCGCCACGCTCCGCCCGCTTCAGGATCTGGCGCTTGGGCAGGAGGCGTTCCCGCCCGAGGCTGGCCAGGTTGACGGGACCCTTGCCCATGCGATCGAGAGGATGCTTGGTGTCAGCTGTCAGGCAGGCGGAGCCGATATCCTGCCGGTGATGGGAGGCGGCACGCAGCTTCATCGCAAGTACCAGGTCCCCTTCACATCCAATCGAGACCTGCGCGAGGCGCTTGCGAGCGGAGCCTTCAATGACTGATCTGCCGCCTGTTGTGTTCGGCGCGCCGATGCTGCCCGACCCCGCCCGTCTCGCCAGCCTGACCGCCGAGGCGCTGGATGCCGGCTGGCTGACCAATGGCGGTGTATTGCATATGCGGCTGGAACACGCGCTGAGTGCGTGGCAGCACGCGGAGGATACGGTCTCACTGACCTCATCAGGGACGATGGCGCTGACACTTGCGCTGATGCTGGGTGAGCTGCCGGCAGGAGCCGAGGTCATCACCACCCCGCTCACATTTGCCGCGACAGCGCAGGCGATTGCAGCGCTCGGGCTGGTGCCGGTCTTTGCCGATGTCGATCCAGACCGGCTGACGCTCTGCCCGCGCGCGGTTGAGGCGGCGATCACGCCGCGCACGGCGGCCATTCTGCCGGTGCATTTCCTGGGGATACCCTGCGATGTCGCGGCGCTGGCGGCCCTTGCGCGGCGGCATGGCCTCTGGCTGGTCTATGATGCCGCCCATGCCTTCGGGGCCGAGATTGACGGCATTCCGATTGGTCACTTCGGCGATGCCTCGGCCTTTTCCCTGCATGCGACCAAATTGCTGAACACGGCTGAGGGCGGGTTTGTCGTGACGCGCGGCAATCAGGCGGCGGCGCTGCGCCGGCTGCGCAATTTCGGGCTGGAACAGGGGCGGGCGACCGGGCCGGGCCTCAATGGCAAACTTTCGGAACTGCATGCCGCCATGGGGCTCGCCCTCTTGCCCGATCTGCCGGCAGAGCTGACCGCGCGCCGGGCGTTGCGCCAGGCTTATGACAGTGCATTCTCCGGCTTGCCTGGGCTGCGGCTGCATCGGGCAGGGGGCGAAATCCCCGGCTATTATGCGCTGCGTCTTGCGCCGGATCTGCGCGCGCGGCTCGTGCTGGCCCTCGCCGAGGGGCGCATCTTCGCGCGAGATCACTTTCCGCTGCTTTGCGGTCCTGGCACATACTGGGCCGGAGACGGTATCGTGACCGCCTCCGGCACGTCCCCGGTGGCGCCGGAGGCAGGGCCTGAAATTCTCTGCCTGCCCTTTCATGGCCGTATTACTGCGCCACAGCTGGCCCGCATCACCGCCATCGTTTCGGCGGTGCTTGATCACAGCGACCCCAAACCGGAGCAGGCCGAATGAAATCCACCACCGATTTCGACGAGATCACCGTCTTCGGCGCGCGCGGGCATAGTCTGATGATCCTGCGCGGACTTGAGGAATACTGGCGGGGCCGCGTCCGTGTCCGGGCGCTGATTGATGAAATCGAGAACGGGTTCGTGCATCCCGGCCTTGGTGTGCCGGTGATCTCGTCGGCTGCGCGGCTGCGTGACCACGCAGCCCTGCCTGTGCTGCTGACGGTCTCGAACCCGGGATTGCGGCGCCGGGTGGCCGGGGGGCTGCGCGAGGAAGGTGCAACTCTTGCCACCGCCTGCTGCCCCGATCTGCCGCATGTCGATCCGGATGTGCAATTCGGCCCCGGTTCGATCACCATGCCCTGGACCCGGCTAGGGCCGGCGGTGAGGATCGGCGCCTGTGCGATGATCCTGTCCTCCAGCATCGGCCATGATGTGGAGATCGGCGATTTCTCAACGCTGGCGATCGAATCCGCCCTGGCCGGGCATGTGAAGATCGGCGAAAGCGTGAATATCGCTCCGAGGGGGGCGGTTATGAATGGCAGCCGCCGCCGGGTGATGGAGATCGGCGACGGGGCAGAGATCGGCGGTGGCGCAGTGGTGATCGGTAAGGTTGCGGCCGGGGCGCGCATGATCGGCAATCCGGCCATGCCGATCCGCGACTGGGTCAGGCTTCGCCGTCTGTTGCGGAATGAAACCGGCTCAGAAGCGCTGTGACATAGGGCCCGAAGCCGGTCTCCCTCCGGATCAGCCGGCGCAGATCCCGGCGGGACCCGGAAGTGACCGCATTGGCGGCGGCACCCGCTGCCGCGACAAATCCCGCCTCATCCTCGGGGGGCAGGAAACGCCCGACGCCCTCCGTCATCCCGATCAGGCCGATATCGGCGGCATAGCCGACAAAGGGCGTGCCAACCGCTGCGGCATGGATCGCGGTGGTCGGCCCCGGATCCTGGCGCGAGGTCAGCAGATAAACGTCAGCGGCACGATACCAGCCGAGGCAATCCTCGACAAATCCGGGCAGGGTCAGGGGCAGCCCCCCGGCCAGGGCGGCATTCGCGAGATCCCTGGCCCAGGCGTCCAGCACCCCCAGCCAGACAAAGCGCGCGCCGGGCTGCGCCGCCCGGATCCGCCGGGCCGCGTCGAGAAACAGATCAAAGCCTTTGCGCTTGTCGGCATGGCCGGCGCCGATAAAGACCGGCCCGTCCTGCCGCTGCCGCCACAGCCGCGCGCGCCGGAATGAGGCCAGCGGCGTCGGGGGCGGAATGATCCCTGGCCGCAATTGCCCGACAGGGCAGGGGTCCCCCGCCGGCGGCCCAGCCTTGCCCCGAGAGGTCCCCTGCGAGATGAGCGGTGAAATGCCCCGTGAAATCTGCGGCATCGAGGCAATCAGCCGGGCGCCCGCCGCTTGCGCCAGACGAAGATCCGGCATCAGGCCCTGGTCCCGGATGTAATCGGGCATCTCATGCAGCAGCACCAGACAGTCGAGACCTGCCTGCGCCAGAGGCACCGCAAGCCCGGCGGCGGCACTGGTATTGATCAGCGCAGCCGTGCCCTGCGGCAGCGCTGAGGCCAGCCCGGTCGCATCCCATCCCTCTGCGAGGATGAAAACGGGGCCAAGCGCCCGAAACCTGTCGAGCAAAGGCCCGGCATTGCCCATAAGGAAAACCGGATCATAGCCCCGGGTGCCAAGGGCGCGCGCCAGATCGAGCGTCAGGATCGGCACCCCGGCCTTTTGCGCGTCATGGCAGACCAGCACGAAGGGGCGTGGCCGTCCGGTCATCGCAGCCGCCATGGCGGCGCCTGACATTGCCGCATCGACAGGTGTTGGCCGCGGCAAAAATCCTAGCGCAGAGCCTTCGGTGACATAATGGCGAAACGGGTGGCTTTGGCCGAGCGCGAGGTAACACCGGCGATAGAAACCGGCATCGAACCCTTTGGAAGGCGAGCGCCCCTCGGCATCGCCATGGAGGATGAAATGCCGCACGGGATCTTGCGCGGGGCCGCGCAGGTCGGGATTGGCCTCGAGGTAATCCTCGGGGTCAATCAGGGGGTGGGGCTGGCGTTTCTGACCTTTTGCCACCCGCAACAGATAGTCCTCTGCCGCGCTGGCAGCTTTTTTGTGCCAGTTCGGGTAGCTCGCTTTATAGAACTTAGTGGAGAAATAGGGGGATGGGTCCAGTCCCCTTGCATCGCCATGGCTTTGGAAATGACGCCATGCCTCGCTTGTGCTCAGGCCATTCCCGCACTGACTGAGATAATAAACAGGATCGAACAGCCCCTGATGGATGAGCTGGTTCCGGGTGATATCTGCAGAGTGCATTTCTGTCGGTTGCTTGTCCCGGGAGGGCAGGGGGCGAGGATCGCCAGGCGCGAAAATGCTGCCGTCATGGTGTGACCAATGTGCCGGACCTGCGGGCCGTGCCTGATCTTCCCCAGGCCGGAAAAGCGAGGCCGCCATCGCCGCCATCGATCCTGTTGTGCAGCGCGAAACACCGTGAAGCTCACTGGCACGGTCTGTCACAAACGCGCCGATCACCTCCAGGGCGCGGTCGCTGCCAGGCGGAACGGTGTTGCGAAGCACGTCCAGGACATGCGCCGGATCCGGCTCTGAAAGGCTGACGATATAGTCAAACGCCGTCAGCACTCCGAACCCGGTCAGCATCGGGATCCGGTCTGCGGCCCGCTGCCGCACAAGGCGCCGCACCAGCTCTGCAAGCAAGACGAAGTAACGTGCCGGGGCCGGGCCCGCATGCAAAACCCTGTTGGTCAGCACCCGGCCGAGAACAGTGCGCGCCCTCCGGACCATGGGAGTTAGGTCCTCCGCCGGGGCCGAGAGCGCGAATACCGGATGTCCGGATCGCAACAGCTGCGGGGCGAGGGGGCCGGGCAGAAAGGCCGGGTCGACATAGAGCCCGCCTTCCGCCGCCAGCCGGTGATACCGGAAATAGTCCGATGCCATTGCAGGGACCGAGCAGGCAAGAAAGCCTGCCAGCGCCTCCCCCCCGAAATGCCGTTCGAGATAGTCGGCGGCGGTCTTGCGATCAAAGAGCTGGTACTGTCCGGGGAAGGTGCGCGCCCATTCGCTCTGCCGGCGGCGGGTCTCTGGCGGGCAGTCAGCTTGATGCCAGTATTGAATGACCATGCTCATGGCCAGCGTTGCACCTTCATCTCTCGCATGTTCCAGCCGGGCCCTGCCTGACCACTATATGAATGTCGGCAAGGCCTTGTTTCATGACTGGAATATGGCGCAGAGTGGCAGTTCTTTGCAATGATCCCCTTCGGCTGAGCCGCGGCAACCGCAACCTGGCGGAAAGCCCTGGGCGACACGGCAGTCGCGCCCTCCCTCTCAAGGCACCCGCGCTGCAGGAGGCTGGAAGCCAGTTGCGCCAGCTATGGGTGAGGCAACGCATGAGGCGTTTAACCATTCCGGTCAGAAACCCGACAGGCGGAAACGAAGGAAGCCCGGAGCCGGTGGAAAAGCTGCGGTCCGGGCTTTGCTATGCCGGTGTTTTTCAGGTTTTCATGGAAACCGTATAGAGGTCCGATAATGCAAGATTATTGATCGTATTGTGAAGCTGACGGGCGCGGCGGATAATGGCAAAAAAATGAAAATATACCGCCTCAAGGTGCTGGCGTAACCGGTTTCGCGACATCTCAGGGTGGCCTCTCGCACCGGTCTCAGTTCTCATGATTACTATGTTGACCTGGTGGCTGATGCGGCACCCTCCGCTCGAAGCTTGCCCACATTTCTGGTCCCGAGCAGCAGGAATGGAGGAGGAGAAGCGGAGGTGGCCGTTGCGGGCACCCTCTCGTGCCCCGCCCGCGCGCCGGGCCGATTGCCGGGGGCCGGATCTGCCGGCCCCCGCGGCGCGCTTCAGCGCCTCATCTTGCGAACAATATCCATGAACTCCTGCGCGCGTTTGGGATCGACCGCATTCCAGGTGTGACCGTCGAGCTTGAGCGACGAGCCCACAACACAGCCATCGGCGATCTTCAGCACATCCTCGACGGTGGCATGTTTCACGCCGGTATTGGCCAGAACCGGCGTATCAGGCAGGACCTTTTTGACCGATTCCAGATCGATCATCTTTGCGGATTCACCGGTTATCGCACCGGACACCAGCACAGCATCCGGGATCGATGAGAAGACCGCCGAACGCGCACGATCTGCAAGCGGCCGGCTGTCAAGCGAGGCCGCGAATTCTGCAGAGACATTGTTCAGGATCACCAGGTCCTTTCGGTCCAGCTGGCGTGCCCGGCGCATCGCCCGACCGGCGTTCGGGGTCCAGGGCCCCATATCCGAGGCATAGGTGCCGGTGAAAATCTCACGCACAAAGGAGGCGCCGGTCGCCGCCGCCAGGGCCACGGTGCTGTCGGGATCCCAGAGCACATTGACGCCAAAGGGTTTCTGGATCTTTTCACGCAGGCGACCGATCACGAAACCCATCGCCGAAGTCGTGGCGATATCGACCTTCAGCTCATAGGGGCGATCATTTTCATTGCCAAACATAACCGCATCGACACCGGCCGCCTGGAGCGCCTCCAGATCCTTCAATGCGCCCTGATAGATCCCCTCGATACCTGCATCGGCATCGTAAAGGGGGGTGCCGGGCATCGGGTTCAGGTGAACCATCGCAATGACTGGTCTGATCCCCGGGAAAAGCTGGGCGAATTTTGTCATATCAGTCTCCTTGCTCCGCCGGCCACAAGCGGCGATCTGGCGGAAATGGGTTAGAGGGTTGAAGAAAGGGCGCTCAGGTCTTCCGACGCTCAAGCAGCCAGAAGAAGAAAACGGTGATCACCAGGATGATCAGCAAAAGCAGGAAGGCGGCCGCGCTGCCCTCATTGACCTGAAGCCCCTGGAACGCGCGCTTATATGCAAAGAAGGACAGCAGTTCGGTCGAAACCCCAGGGCCGCCCTTGGTCAGCACATAGATCAGATCATAGGTGCGGAATTCATTGATCAGCTGGATCACGATGGCGATGGCCGAGACGGGGCGCAGAAGCGGCAGCGTGATATACCAGAACTGTTGGAACGGCCCGGCCCCATCAACTTCGGCGGCTTCATAAGGTTCGCGCGGCAGCGAGGCGAGGCCTGCGGAAAGCAGCAGCACGACGAAGGAGGTCTGCTGCCAGATATCGATTGAGATCAGCGTGGAAAGCGCGAGGGAGCTGTCGCCAAGCCAGTCGATCATCGGCAGGCCCATCGCCGCCAGGCTCTGGTTGATAATGCCGAGATTGGGCTGCAAAAGCATCCGCCAGATCAAAGCAACCGCCACCGGCGACATCGCCATAGGCAGAGTGAGAATTGCGAAGTAGAAGCCTCGCATCGCGAACACCTGGCGCAGCATCAATGCGAGTCCGAGGCCGATGATGAACTCGCCAATCACCGCTGCAACCGAATAGCGCAGCGTCAGCCATAGCGAGTGCCAGAACAGCGGTTCCGACATGATCTTCGCGAAATTCACAATCCCTGCGAAATGCAGATCAGGGCGGATCATTGTCATGGTGGAAAGCGAGATTGCCAGCGCATAAAACAGCGGAATCCCCATCACCAGCGCCAGCATGGCAAGGCCAGGCGCGGCAAAGCTCCAGCCGGCACGGATCCTGTTTCTTGCAATCACGCTCATGGAGCGCTCCTTCCAGGGGGTTATGGGGCCTCCGGACCCGGACGGGCCCGGAGGCAAACAGAGGTTACTTCGCGAGCAGTTCCTCAAGGCCTTTCGCCGAAGCCTCCAGCGCGGCCTCAGCCGTGGCATCGCCGCTTGCTGCCAGCGAGATCTGGGTGCCGATCACATCCTGATATTGCGGCGTGTAGGTAAAGATCGGGAAGCTTTTGCCGGATGCCACGATCTCCCCGGCCTGGGCATAGAAGGGGTATTTCGCCAGAACCGCAGCATCCTCGAAAGTGTCCGAGCGCACCGGCGCATGGCCTTCCAGTGCGCGCCTCGCCGAGATGTCTTTCGACTGCACCCAGGAGATAAAGGTCCAGGCCGCGTCTTTCTGCTCGTCGGGGATGTTCTTCGGGATGCCCCAGCCCCAGCCGCCGCTTTCGCCATGGCCGCCCGGCATCACCGAAATTGACAGCTTGCCCGCCGCATTCGGGCAGGTCTCTGCATTGTCGATCTGCGGCAACATCCACCAATAGGTGACCATCGAGAAGCTCTCGCCGGCGCACATCAGGCGCATCGTATCGTCAAGCGTGGCAGAAAGCGCGCCGGTCTGGGCCGCGTTTGCGATCATATCTGTGTAGAAGCCAAGCGCCTGCCGGCCTTTGTCAGAGTTCAGCACAACGCTGCCATCGGCGGCCAGATAGTCGCCCCCCGCCGCGAAGAGATAGTTGGAGAATTCCATCGAATTGGGGTCACCGCGCTGGCCCTGCATCGCGGCGCCGTTGACGCCGCCCTCGGCCTTCATAAATTTCGCGATGGCAACATAGTCTTCCAGCGTTGCGGGCGCCGCCAGCGCCTTGCCGGTTGCCGCCTGATATTTCGCGGCCAGATCCGCGATTTCAAGCAGATCGCTGCGATAGATCAGACCCATCGAGTAGTTGTACATCGGCAGGATCGGCATCGCCGCGTCAGTGCGGCCCAGCAGATCCAGCATGGCGGGAATAATGGGGGCCATGTCGAAGCCGGTCTTTGCGACATAGGGGTTCAGGTCTTCCAGCCAGCCGCCCGCCGGGAACTCCCCCGCCCAGAGAAAATCGACCGAAAGGAGGTTGTAGTAGCTTTCACCGCCGACAAGCTGTGCCACCAGCTTGTCATGCATATCGCCGTAACCAACCTTCTCGAACTCGACCCTGATGCCGGTTTCGGCCTCAAATTCGGGCAGCAGAGCCTCAATGATTTTTGTTTCGGGACGTCTTCCATCAGGGCGCGAAGCGTCACGCCATCGGCCAGTGCAGTGCTGGCCCAGAATGCGGCAGCAAGGCTGCCTGCGACAAGGAAAGCATTGGATTTCATCTTTTTTCCTCTCTGTTTTCGCAAATAGTCTTCTTGAGTGGACTTATTTAACCGAGCCGAATGACAGGCCCTGAACCAGGTATTTCTGGATGAATCTCACCGCGATCAGCAGCGGCAGAATGGCAAGCGAGACGCCGGCCGAAACCTGTGAGATCTGCACCCCGTTTGACGTTTGCAGCGCGGCAAGTGCCACCGGAACCGTGGCGGTTTTTGAGCCGCCGAGGATCAGCGCGAAAAGGAATTCATTCCAGGACAGGATGAACCCCAGCACAGCCGCCGCCATAATTCCTGGCGCGGCGACCGGTAGAACCACGCGCCAGAACGCGCCCCAGCGGGTGGCACCATCCGTCATGGCGGCACCCTCCAGATCCTCGGGGATCGACTCGAAAAACCCCATCAGGATCCAGGTCAGAAAAGGCAGGTTGATCGCGGAATAGACCAGCACGAGGCCGGTCAGCGAATTGGTGAGGCCGGCGACGCGGTACAGCATGAAAACCGGCAGCGCGAGCGCCACCGGCGGCAGCATCTGGCTTGCCAGCGTGGCGAAACGGGCAAAGCGCCCGCCGGTGCGGAACCGCGCAAAGGCATAGCCCGTCATGGCGGCCAGCGGCATCGTCAGCACCACCGAAAGCAGGGCGACAATCAGGGAATTCATGTAGTTGCGGCCGAAATTTTTCTCGGCAAACAGCGCCCGGTAATTGTCCAGCGTGACTGCGGGAAAAACCTCCCTCGAATAAGAGGCATGTTCCGGTACCAGCGAGGTACGAAACACCCAGAGGATCGGCAAAAGCACAATCAGGCAGGCAAGGATCAGCCCCAGATGCGACAACACCCGGCGCATCATGGCGTAGCCCGCCTGGGCCAGGCCTTGCCATCCGAACCACGGAAGAGATGCATCTGCGCCATATCGGCGTGCAGCGTGACCTGATCGCCGAATGCGGGCAGGAAATGGCGCCCGGTGCGCGCCGAAATCGCAACGCCTGCTTCCGTCTCGATGCCGATCAGATTTTCGGCGCCAAGCGCTTCGCGCACCACAACCTTGCCGGTGACCGGCAAGGTGCCGGCAGCGGGCTCAGACAGGATATCCTCGGCGCGCAGCCCCAGAATGGCCGGTTCCTGCGCGGCGCTTGCATAAAGCGTGGCCTGGGCCGGCGGCAGCGCGCCCTCAAGAGGCCCGGCTTTCAGCAAGACCTCTGTCCCATGTCCGGTCAGGCTGGCCGGGATGAGGTTCATCGCAGGTGAAGCAAGGAACTGCGCCACGAATGTATTGGCCGGGTTGGCGTAGACCTCAAGCGGTGGGCCGACCTGTTCGATATGGCCATCCCGCATGATACAGATGCGGTCACCCATCGTCATGGCTTCGACATGGTCATGGGTGACAAACACCATGGTCTTGCCAAGACGGCGATGCAGTTTCACCAGCTCCTGGCGCATCTCACCGCGCAGCTTGGCGTCGAGATTGGACAGTGGCTCATCCATCAGGAAGGCATCCGGCTCGCGCACCATGGCCCGTCCAAGCGCTACACGCTGGCGCTGGCCCCCTGAAAGCGCACCGGGCCGGCGGTCGAGGTAGGGTTCCAGCCCGAGGATTGCCGCGGCTTCGGCGATGCGTCTGTCCTGCTCTGCGACAGGTGTGCCGCGCATCTTCATGCCAAAGCGCATGTTTTCACGCACTGACATATGTGGGTAAAGGGCGTAGCTCTGGAACACCACGGCGACGTTGCGGTCCCGCGGCGCAAGCTCGGTCACGTCGCGCGTGCCAATCCGGATCCGTCCCGAGGTGATTTCCTCCAGCCCGGCGATCATTCTGAGCGTCGTGGATTTTCCGCAGCCCGAAGGCCCAGAAGCACCATAAACTCGCCTTCGCCGATGGTGAGGGAGACATCCCTGACCCCGAACACGCCACTGCCATAATCGCGGCTGATACTGTCGAGTGTGATCGCTGTCAAAAGAGCCTCATTCCCGGGCGTTTATGTGAAAGATGCGGGATCGGACATTACCGAACACGCGTGACGGAGGAGGGATCAGGTCGTGTAAACGCCGCCGGTCACGTTGATCGCCTGGCCGGTCATGAAGCGGGCCGCATCCGAGCAAAGGAAGACGACAACGCCTGCGACATCCTCTGGTGTCTCGATCCGGCCGAGCGGCGTCTGGCGGATGTAATCCTGCTCGACCTCATCGGGGGTCATGCCGCGCAGTTCGGCTTCCCAGAGGATCTCGCGCTCCTGCATAGAGGTACGCACAAAACCCGGGCAAACCGCATTCACCCGAATGCCCTTCGGCGCCAGTTCCCGGGCAAGGCCCTGGGTCCAGCCGACCACCGCGAATTTCGAGGCAGAGTAATGTGCCAGAAGAGGGGCGCCAATTTTGGCCGCCAGGGAGGCAGTGTTGACAATGACACCACGGCTTTGCCGCAGGAAATAGCGCGAAACGATCTGGTTTGTCAGAAAGACGCCGCGCGCATTCACATCCATATTGAAGTCCCAGTCATCGTCCGTCAGATCAACGGCCGCGCGCATGGTGGATACCCCGGCATTGGCGATGCAGATCTCGATTCCGCCAGCCAGTTCCAGCGCCTGGTCGAATGCAGCCTGAACCGAATCGCGTTCGCGCACATCTATTCTGACAGCATGATGACCAGCGCCGAGCGATGCCGCCGCAGCCTCTGCCGCCTCAAGGTTCAGGTCAGCAATCACCACCTGAATTCCCTGCGCTGCCAGCGCCTTCGCAATCGCAAACCCTATCCCGGTCGCAGCGCCGGTGACGAAGGCCCGCTTGCCGCCAAGGCCCGGGTGTTGCTGCTCGGCCAGCTGATCTGCACGCATTTGGAATCTCCCTTGATGGCAGAAATCAAACAAAACTTTCAGGCTGACGCAAGAATAATGTTTGAGTATGTTCGATTTTTGCGATTTATATGTTTTGATTTGATCGATCATGCGCCGCTCCGACCTTGTGGCGCAGCACTTGTGCAGGCAAAACATGGAAAGGCCGGGAGATTCCTGGCGCGATGTGATACGGGCCCGGGAATACGATACCCATACCCCGAAAAGGATCAGGCCAGGACATGATACGCCCGAACAGATGATTGCCACCGAACCCCCTGAGCCCGCACCCCACGGAGCATCAGCGCCACAGCCAGCGACCGGGATTGCCCGCGCCCCGGCTCAGGCCCGCATGGTCCGCATTCTTGAAAGGCTGAATGAAGGGGGCTCGGTTACGGTCACCGATCTGGCCCATGAATTCGGCGTCTCAGATATGACCGTGCGCCGCGACCTTGCGGAGCTTGAACGTGACGGCTTGCTGGAGCGCGTCCATGGTGGCGCCATCGGTCTGAGCCGCGGCCCGCTGACCGTGATCGATGATATAGAGCCCGCTTTCGAGGCCCGCGCCCGGCAGAATGCCGACCGTAAGGCCCGGATCGCTCTTGCCGCCGCGCGCCATGTGGCGGGTCGCAATGCGCTTGCCTTTGATCTGGGCACCACTGTTCTTGCCGCCGCGCGCGCGGTTGCTGCTGCGGGCCCGCAGCCACAGATGCGGGTGTTCACAAACAGCATGCGCGCCGGCCAGGCGATGGCCCGGGCCGGGCTTTCTGTCTATATGAGCGGCGGCGTGATCCGGGCCGAAGAAATGTCGCTGACCGGCACCGAGGCTGTTGACGGGTTTTCGCGCTATTATTTCGACGTCGCGCTGCTCGGTGCCTCCGGGATGACGGCCGAAGGTGTGTTTGACTACTCGCCCGAGGAAGCCGCCGTGAAGACGGTTTTCCTGCAGCGCTCGGCGAACGTGTGCTGCTGCTGGACAGCACAAAGTTCCGCCGGGTCTCCACGGTGCTGATCGCCTCCCTGGCGGAACTTTCCACCCTGATCACCGATGCGCCCCCACCCCCGGATCTGGCCTCTGTGCTGGAAGGGGCCGGGGTACGGGTGATCCTTGCCTGACCCGAAACCCTGCGCAGCGGATCTTCTGAATGACTGTCTTTCTCGGCCTTGATATCGGCACAACCTCGACCATCGGCATCCTCGCGGATACTGCGGGCAAAGTGCTGGCGCTCGCCTCGCGCCCTGTCACGCTTTATGCTGAAAAGCCGGGCTGGGCCGAGGAAGACCCCGCGCAATGGTGGGCGAATTGCTGCGATCTGATCCCGAGCTTCTGGAAACCGCAGGAATTTCCGGCGCTGATATTGCAGGCATCGGCGTGGCCGGAATGCTGCCTGCCACGGTTTTGCTGGATGAGACGGGTGCGGTGCTGCGCCGCTCGATCCAGCAAAGTGATGGGCGTGCCGGCGCAGAAGTCGAGGAGATGAAGCGCGAGATTGACGAGCCGGTTTTCCTGAAAGCCGCAGGCTGCGGCGTCAATCAGCAGCTTGTGGGGGCCAAGATCCGCTGGCTGGCCCGCCATGAACCCGAGATTCTGGCCCGGCAAAGGTGCTGCTTGGTTCATATGACTATATCAATTTCCGCCTTACCGGCGTCGCGGCGGTCGAACAGAACTGGCGCTGGAGGCGGGAATCGTCAATGTCGCTTCGGGCAGGGTCGATCTTGCCCAGGCGGCGATGACCGGGATTCCGCCGCATCTGCTTCCGCCGCTGATTGCCTCCTCGGCCGTGCTCGGAAGTGTCACCGCTGCCGCGGCGGCGGCGACTGGTCTGGCCGAGGGCACCCCGTCATCGGTGGCGCCGCGGATATGATCGCGTCATGTCTTGGGGCCGGTGTGGTTTCTGGCGGCGATGTATTGCTGAAATTCGGCGGCGCGGTGGATATCCTGACCGCAACCGATGTGCTGAGCCCGGACCCGCGCCTCTTTCTCGATTACCATCTGATTCCGGGCCTCTGGATGCCCAATGGCTGCATGTCGACCGGCGGTTCGGTGCTGAACTGGTCGTGGACACCTTTGCGTCCGGGATCGCTCCGCTCAATGGCTCGCGTCATGCAGCACTTGATGCGCTGGCGGCAGACACGCCGGCCCGCGGAGCGATGGGGCTTACCTTCCTGCCCTATCTGCTGGGCGGAGAAAACCCCGCTGCATGATCCGGCGGCACGTGGCGCGCTGAACGGGCTGACGCTGTCACATGATCTGGGCCATATCTGGCGGGCGATCCTTGAATCCTATGCCTATGCGATCCGCCACCATATCGAGATTTTCCGCGTCGGCATAAGAAGACGCGGCGCTTCATGGTCTCGGATGGCGGCGCAAAATCCTCGGTCTGGATGGGGATTGTCGCCGATGTGCTCGGGGAACGCTGCACCGGCCTGGCGGGCATCCGGGCTCCCTGCCGGGCGCGGCATGGACGCGGCGGTCGGGCTTGGTGCCGCAGAGTGGGGTGGGATCACCGCTTTTACCAGCCAGGACCGGCTTTTCACCCCCGACCCGCCGGCAATAGGAAAGTCTACGACGAGGGCTATGCCGCATTCCGTGATCTCTATCGCCGCCTGGACGGGTCGCAGTGGTGACGGGTTTTCCCTGGAAGGCGATTGCCTGGGATATCGACGGAACCCTGATCGACAGTGAGCCGCTGCATCACCGGGCGTTGCTGCGACGCGCGGCGCATGGCCTTGATCTGTCCGCTCTGCCGGAAAGCACATTTGTTGGCACTCATCTGCGCGATGTCTGGCAGGCCATTCGGGGCGATCTGGAAGAGGGGCTGACCGAGGCAGGGTTTTACCGGCAAATTAACCTCAATTATGCGGCGGGGGCGGGCAGCCTGACTGAGATTCCCGGTGCGGTGGCTGTGGTGCGGGCGCTGGATGCGCTCGGGGTGATCCAGGTCTGCGCCTCCAATTCTGATCGCGAGGTCGTGGATGCCAATCTGGCCGCCCTGCAAATCGACAAGATCATGCGCGGCACCATCTCACTTGACGATGTCCGCGAGGGCAAGCCGGCGCCCGAGCCCTATCTTCTCGCCGCAGAGCTGACCGGCGTTGAACCGGCGGAAATTCTTGCAGTTGAAGACAGCCTGACAGGAGTGAGGGCGGCGCAGAGTGCCGGGATGCGTGTTGCGCTGCTGTTGCCTCTGGGGCACCCGACCCTGCAGGAGAGCTGCGCCCTGACTACCGCATCACCGCATTGAACCACCAGATCCCCGGTTTGCACGCTGATCGCAGTTTACCCCTTGTTCTGATCCACGCCTATCGAGGCCCCCGCTGTTGGCGGGGGTATTCGCCGTTGGCAGAACTGCTTCGCGGTGACTTCGGGCATTTCCCTCATCATCACCGCAAGTCTTGCGAATTTCAGTGACAAGACCAGCGGACTCTTTGCAAGATCGTTATCTGTTATAAAATACAAATTACAGGCATCGCGGATGCAACCTCTCTCGTCCAGCGTCTTCTGACCCATGCAATCCTCGGTTTTTGCAGCTGGTGGTGCTTTTGCCGCTGCTTTGTGCTCAGGACCTCGTTTGGGGTGCTGGCTATCAGCTGCTGGCTTCTTCTTGTTACCGGACACTCTGTTCCGACCTCCGAATTTCTCTACAAGCTGCTCTCCGAGATGACTTCGGAAATCTTCTTCTTCCGATCGAGAACTAGTCTGGTGAACTCTTCGCTGGTGATCTCTGGCCTCGACCGTGCTGGCGGTGGTGATCGGGGCTTTGGCGGCCTACGCAATCGACCGCTATCAGGCTGGCGGCAAGGCAATGCCGGTGATCATCCTTGCGACCCAGATGATGCCGCCCATCGTGCTGGTGATCCCGTTCTTCCTGATCTTCAAAGATATCGGGCTGACCGATTCCCATCTTGGGCTGATCATCACCTATCTGGCCTTCAATCTGCCCTATGTGGTCTGGCTGCTGATGAGCTTTATGAAGCGCGTCCCGCGAGAGCTTGACGAGGCAGCGCTGATCGATGGTTGCACACCATTCACCGCTTTTGTCCGGATCATCGTGCCGGCCCTTCTGCCCGGTATCGGCGCCGCCACAATCCTCAGCTTCGTGCTCAGCTGGAATGAGTTTCTCTTCGCACTGATGCTTTCCGGCAATGAGTCGAAAACCCTGCCCGTCGCTATTTCGAGCCTCGTAACGCAGCAGGGCACAGCGATCGGTGCGGTCAGTGCCGCGACGATCCTCGCCATGCTGCCCATGGCTGTCCTCTATTTTGCCATGCGCCGTTTCCTCGTCTCGGGGCTGAACACGGGCGCGGTGAAGGGCTGAGCCCCAAAATAAAACAAGGGCAAAGCCCTGACACACACCAACAAGGAGATAGAAATGACCCGTTTGACGAAAACCGGGCTCGGTATAACTGCCGCGCTTCTGATGACCACCTCGGGGCGCTGGCTGATGCGGCCGCCGTCTGCCAGGGCAAGACGCTGAACCTGCTGCTGGAGACCGTGCCCGACAGCACCGCACTTCTGGAAGTCGCGCCTGAATTCGAAGCGCTCTCTCCGGTGCAAAGCTCAATCTGGAAGCGGTGAATTACTCGCTGATGCATGAAAAGCTGGTGCCAAGCCTTACGGCTTCGTCCGGCTCCTATGATGTGCTGGTGGTCGACAGCTACTGGCCGGAGAGTTTGTCACTGCAAACTGGATCCTGCCGCTCGATGACCGGATCGCAGCGGACGGTGTCGATACCTCGGCCTATTATCCGGCGCTGATGGAGGTGAATGGCCATGTCAAGGGCAGCACCTATATGTTGCCCTTCTGGCAATATGCGATGGGATGCTCTACCGCAAAGACATCACCGACAGCGCAGAGTTCCAGGCTGGCTATAAAGAGAAATTTGGCCGCGACTGGCGCCTGCCCGAAACCTGCAGGAATATGCCGAACTGGCGAAATGGGCGGGCGAGTTTACCGGCAAGGCCGGTGTCGCCATGTCCGGTCAGCGCGCCGATCCGGTGGTGATGGAGGCGACCAATTACCTCTTCTCGCTTGGCGGCGATTTCTACAACCGTGAGACCTGGGAGCCGGCACTGAGCTCTCCCGAGGCCATCGAGGCGGTGACGATCTATGCCGATCTGATGAAGAATGCCGCCCAGCCGGGCGCGCTCGGGGCCAATTTTGACGATGTGGCCAATGCGCTGAAACAGGATAAAGCCGTCATGGCAATCCAGTTTCTCTTCCTGATGCCGACGCTTCAGGATCCAAAGGAAAGCCAGGTTGTCGACAAGATGGCCTTTGCCCGGATGCCAGGCCAGGACAGCCTGCTTGGCGGCTGGGGCTGGGCAATTCCGTCCAACGCGACCAATCCCGACTGCTCGTGGGAATTCATCAAATGGGCGGAATCGAAAGATGTCGCGATGAAGCGCGCTATGGCGGCGGACAGCCGACCCAGGCCTGGATCTATGACGATGCGGCCTATCTGGAGCGCTGGCCGGCGATGGGCGCGGTCGGTGACGCCCTTGCCCATGCCAAGGGCCTGCCTGTGATGTCGCGCGCAACCCAGCTTGTCGAGGTCTTCGCCGAGGTGATGGGCGATGTTCTGGCAAATAACACTGATCCGGCGACCGCCATCGCCAATGCGGAAGACAAGCTCGCGCGTCTGACCCGCGGCGATCCCCTGCTGAAATAAGCGGAACCTGTAACATGTCGCGGCCCGCCTTTGCCGGGCCGTGACACCCGATCCCAGCGACGGATGCCCGAAGACATGACACGCGCCACCCCGAACAGTTCCCGCCGCGACGGCTTCTCTGTCGGCTTTTACAAACTGCTTTTCATGACGCCCACGATCCTCGTGCTGGCGCTGGTGGTGGCGGGGCCGCTGCTTTACTCGCTCTGGCTCAGCCTGCACGAATATATCATCACCTATGGCATGGGTGATCTGGTCTGGTTCGAGAACTACACCCTGATGATGAGCGAGGAATTCGCCGGCGTTTCATGGGTGACGATGAAGCTTACCGTGATCGTCGTCGTGCTGGAGTTTCTGATCGCCTTCGGGCTTGCGCTGCTGCTGAACCAGCCCTGGCTGAAGATGCGCAATTTCTATCTGGTCGTGCTGATGCTGCCGATCCTGATGACGCCCGTCGCGGTGGCGCTGATGTTCCGGCTGATGTTCAACCCCAATCTGGGCATCATCAACTGGGTACTGTCGCAAGTCGGCATTCCCGAACAGGGCTGGTTCGGAGATCCCGATCTTGCCCTTGCGACAGTGGTCTTCGTTGATATCTGGAACGAGACCTCGCTCATGCTGATCATGCTTTATGCCGGGCTTAAATCGCTGCCCCAGGACCCGGTCGAGGCGGCCCGGATCGATGGCGCCAGCTCGTGGCAGATCCTCTGATCCTTGGGTGACATTGCCCATGCTCAAGCCGTGATCCTTGTGACGGTGCTGATCCGCCTGATCACCGCGCTGAAGAGCTATGACCTGATTTATATGCTGACCCAGGGCGGTCCGGGCAAAGTCACGGAAACGATCAGCTTCTATGCCTACAGGCTGGGCTTTCGCTTTCTCGATATCGGCCAGGCGGCGGCTGTGTCCTTCATTCTGCTGGCTGCGGTCGTGGCCCTGACCGTGCTCCTCCTGCGCATCATGAAAGAGAAATGAAGATGGATGCCGGTCGGACCCACGCTGGAAGCGCATGCTGGAATGGGACCAGCGTCCTCTGCGGCTTGACAGCTTCTCAGAGGAAAACCCGGAACATGGCTTTTCCGTTTTCCATTCCCCCTGGGATCCTGTGCCGGGTCTCGTGCTGGGCGCGGCAGGTGAAATCCTAGAGATGGATGGCCGCAAGGCTGCGGATTTCGACATTCTCGACGCCTTCATCGCCGCGCATCACCTCGATGTTGCCGTTGCGCCCGAGGCGATGGCCCTCGACAGCACCCGATCGCCCGGATGCTGGTCGATGTGAACGTGCCGCGTGAAGAGCTGGAGCGGCTGGCGCGCGGCATGACGCCCGCGAAGCTGGCCGAGGTGGTCGGGCGGCTTTCGATGCTGGAGGCGACTTTCGCCTATTCCAAGATGCGCCAGCGCCACAGCCCCGGCAATCAGGCGCATGTGACCAATGCCAAGGATGACCCGCTGCAACTGGCGGCAGACAGCGCCATTGCCGTTGCGCTTGGCTTTGACGAGATCGAGACGACAATGCGGGTGGCGGGGCAACGCATGGGCCAATGCGCTGGCCTGCACCGTCGGCGCGGCCTCGGGGCGCGGTTCGACCCTGTTCCAATGTTCCATCGAAGAGGCTGAGGAACTGAAAATCGGTCTTGCGGGTCTTGCACCTACGCCGAGACGGTTTCGGTCTACGGTTCTGAGCGCAGCTTCGTCGACGGTGATGACACACCCTGGTCCAAGACTTTCCTGACCGCAGCCTATGCCTCGCGCGGCATCAAGGCGCGCTGCACGTCGGGCGCCGGGTCAGAGCTGCTGATGGGCTTTCACGAGAAATGCTCGGTCCTCTATCTTGAGGCGCGCTGCCTTTGTCTGCAACGCGCCATGGGTGTGCAGGGCACGCAGAATGGCGGCGTCGATGGGGCACCACTGACCGCCTCTATGCCCGGCGGCGTGCGCGAACTGATGGCGGAAAACCTGCTGGCGGTCTGGCTGGGCCTCGAATGCGCCTCCGGGAATGACACCAAAACCTCGGAATCCGAGGTCAGGATCGGCGCGAAGATCACGCCCTATCTGCTGGCAGGATCCGACCTGATCACCTCAGGGTTCGGCTCGATCCGCGCCTATGACAATTCGTTCAATCCCTCCTTGTTCAACGCCGAAGAGCTGGAGGATTATCTGACCCTGCAACGCGACTTCCAGGCCGATGGCGGGCTGGCTCCGGTTGCAGAGACAACGGCACTGGCCCTGCGCCGTCAGGCGGTCCTGGCTTTGGCCGATGTGCTGGACGAGCTGGGCCTTGCGGAGGCCGGGCGGAGATGATCGAAAGCGTGATCCATGCTCTGGCTCGAATGAAACCGAGACATTCTCGCCTTTGCGCACGCTCCAGATCAGCCAGGACATCGCAGCCCGCGGCCTTACCGCGCTTGATGTGGTGCGTGCTCTGGCACTGCGCGGGCATCGTGAGATGGCGGAAAACCTGATGTCCATGCTGCGCCAGCGCGTCAGCGGTGACTATCTGCAGACCTCGGCCATCGTGCGTGACGGACGCGTCGTATCGGCAGTCAACGACCCGAACGCTATTCCGGCCCGGGCACCGGCTACCACATGGACGAAGACCGGTGGAACCGCGTCAAAGCGGTGCGGGGAACAATCAACCGCAATCATATCCTTGCCGGCGAGGGCCGCCACCAGGCCCCCTCGGGCGCCGCGCAATTCTACCGATCGGCGAGGCCGCTCCGGGCCGTGATCCGCATGAGGTGGTGATCGGCATCTCTCCGGCCTTCGGCGAGAGGCTGCACCAGACCACCGCCGGCCACGCCGTGAGCGATGTGCTGGATGCCCTGACAAAGGGTATTCTCGAAGGCGGGGCCTTGCCGCGTGTCGTCCGCATTCGCCACACAGCGGATACCTCTTTCCTCGGGCTGACGGCGGCCCGGCTGGCGGGATCGGGGTTCGGCATCGGCATCCAGGCCAAGGGCACCGCGATCATTCACCAGAAAGACCGGCTGCCGCATATGAACCTGGAGCTTTTCTCCAATGCGCCTCTGGTCCGCCTTGATCAGTACGCGCAATGGGTCGCAACGCGGGCCGCATGACCTGGGGTGAGTTGCCTGAACCGATCATCGTGACCAATGACGGCCAGGCCCTTGGAGCGCGGTTCCATCCGCGTGTGGCCTTGCTTTACGCCATCGAGACCGAGATGACCGACCCCGCAGCCGCCCCCGAAGAGATGTTTTTCGCCAGCGCGGAGCGCAACGCATGAGCCAGTCTCCACTTGATCTCTATCCGCTTTCGGAACAGGCGCCGGAACTGGTGCGTACCCCAGGCGGCCTGGGGCTTGATGACTTCACCGTTGATGCGGCCGTGGCGGGGCGGATCGGGCCGCAGGATCTTGCGATCACGCCCGAGGTGCTGCGTCTTCAGGCAGATATCGCCCGTGCGGCAAGGCGCGATAAACTGGCCGAGAACTTTGAGCGCGCGGCCGAGCTGACCTCTGTGCCGCAGGAGATGCTGCTCGACACCTACGAGCTGCTGCGCCCTGGCCGGGCCGGCTCTGCAGCTGAGTTACGCGCCCGCGCGCAGCTGATGCGCGACAGTTTCAATGCGCCCCTGATTGCGGCGCTGATCGAAGAGGCCGCCGAAATCGGCGAGGAACGCGGCCTTTTCACCAAAAGATTCTAGGAAGGACAGGGCTATGGCAGAGGTAGAAGTCGTCCGACTCGCCAAAAGTTTCGGGACCCATGACATCATCCGCGATCTCGATCTGAAGATCGAAGACGGGGAATTCGTCGTATTGGTTGGCCCCTCGGGCTGCGGCAAGACCACGCTTTTGCGCATGATCGCAGGGCTGGAGCCGACAACGGCAGGGGAAATCCGCATTGGGGCGCGGGATGTGACGCATCTGTCACCGAAGAACCGCGACATCGCGATGGTTTTCCAGTCTTACGCGCTTTACCCGCATATGACGGCGGCCGAGAATATGGGCTTCAGCCTGAAGCTCGCGAAGGTTCCGGCGGCGAAGATCACCGATCAGGTGGCGCGTGCGGCAAAGCTTCTGCATATCGACCACCTTCTGAACCGCAAGCCGCGTGAACTTTCGGGCGGTCAGCGCCAGCGGGTCGCCATGGGCCGCGCTATGGTACGCGAACCGGCGGTCTATCTCTTCGACGAGCCGCTCTCCAATCTGGATGCGCAACTTCGCACCTCGATGCGTGCCGAGATCAAGCGGATGCATCTCGAAGAAAAGCAGACGGTGATCTATGTCACCCATGACCAGATCGAGGCCATGACACTTGCCGACCGCATTGTCGCGATGCGGGCCGGCAAGATCGAACAGATCGGCAGCCCAGATACGCTTTACAATCGCCCGGCCAGCACTTTCGTCGCGAAATTCATCGGCTCTCCGGCGATGAACCTGCTGCCCGCTGAGCTGGCCGGCGGTGAAATCCGCGTCGCGTCCGGCCCTTCTTTTGCCCTTCCCGCCGGTTTCGCCCATCTGCGCGGCGAGACGGGCCGCAAGGTTTTGCTTGGGATCCGTCCGAAGCCTTCCACCTTGCGCCGCTTCAGGCGGACTGGCCGGCTTTCCAGGTTCCGGCCTCGCTGATCGAACCCTGCGGCGCCGAGGTCTATGTGATCGGCGATCTCGCGGGCCAGGAGGTGACCCTGCGGCTGGCCCCGGCACCGCCCCCGCCCGTGGCGAGAGCCGCAGCTTCTTTGCCGATACCGGCGCAATCCATCTGTTTGATGCCGCAACCGAGCGCAGCCTGCGGGAGCCCGTTGAAGGCGAGGGGGACAAAGCATGACCATGCAAAGGCTTCTGGACGGCAAGACCGCCCTGGTGACTGCCGCCGGATCGGGGATTGGGGCGGCATCGGCAGAAATCCTGGCGGCAAATGGCGCCTTCGTCATGGTGACCGATCGCGACGCCTCGGCTGCGGCTGCGACCGCCGCACGGATCCGGGACGCCGGGGGCGAGGCAGGGTCTGCCGCGCTGGATGTGGCGGATGAAGCGTCAATCACCTCGGTTTTCGCAGCGCTGGTTGCTGACCGGGGCGCGTTGAACATCCTTCACAATCACGCCGGCATTCAGATCGCGGGCGCGATGGAGGATATCGGCGCGCAAGAGATGCGCAAAAGCTATGAGATCAATGTCGTTGCTCAGTTTGCGGCCTGCAAGGCGGCGCTGCCGCATATGCGCGCGCAGGGCGGCGGCGTGATCCTGAACACGGCCTCAAATGCGGGGGTGTTCCTCGACAAGGGCATGCTTGCCTATATCACCACCAAATCCGCCGTCATTACAATGACAAAGCAGATCGCGCTGGATTACGCCAAAGACGGTATCCGGGTGAATGCGCTTTGCCCGGGCTGGGTGGATACTCCCTTTAACGGCCCTTATGAGGCGCAGCTTGGCGGACGGGCTGCGCTGGAGAAGGTGGTTGGCACCCTGGTGCCGATGGGCCGGTTCGGACGGGTGGAAGAAATCGCCGAAGCGATCCTCTTCCTGTGCTCGGACCGCTCTTCTTTCATCACCGGCCATGCCCTTGTGGCGGATGGCGGCGAATGCCTCGCCGGTGGCAGCAATTCCTCTGTGTGAGCCGCCCCGAGGGGCCGCGACCGAAGACAGGAACAAGGATAAAGACGTGCAGATCCCGTCCGACCTCAGCGCCAGCCTGGCGCATGGCGGCTTGCCGCCCTTCAGGATGACCACCGATCCCGCTCTGGCACCGGATGCCCGCGCGGCAGATGCCAATTTGCTGCTTTCGCAGGATCCGCCCGGCATTTCCCTCTCCGAGGCCGAAGAGATCGCCCTGCGCACCTTCGGCATTGCCGGCCAGTTCCGCAGCCTGTCATCCGAGCGGGATTCCAATTTCCATATCCGTCTGGCCTGCGGCACCCAGGCGCTTTTGAAGATCACCAATGCCAGCGAGGACCGGAGCGTCACCGCGATGCAGACGGCGGCGCTGATGCATCTGGCAGTGATTGATCCCGATCTGCCAGTGCAACGGATCTGTCAGACGCTGAATGGTGAGGCCTGGGACATCATCACCGGCCCTTCGGGGCAGCAGCATATCGTGCGGCTGCTGACATGGCTTGACGGCACAATGCTGCATGCCGCAACGCCCGGCCCCGATCTGCATCACCGCATAGGCGCGCTGCTGGGGCGGTTGAGCAAAGGGATGCGCGGCTTCTTCCATCCGGCCGCAGGCCATGTTCTGCAATGGGACATTAAACAGGCGGCCAGCCTGCGCCCAATGCTGTCTGCGGTCAGCGATACCGGGTTGCGCGACCGGCTTTGTGCCCATCTGGACCGCTTTGAGGCCGGGATCGCCCCGCGCCTGCCGCATCTGCGTGCCTGGGTCGTGCATAATGATTTCAACCCGCACAATCTGGTGGTCGACGCAGTTGAGGCCAGCGCCCCGACAGGGATCATCGACTTCGGCGATATGGTTCATACGCCGCTGGCCTGTGATCTGGCGGTGGCCTGCTCATACAATATCACCGGGGTCCTGCGCCGCTTGCGCTGGTCGCGGATATGGTTGCGGGCTATGCCTCGGTTCTGATGCCAGAGGAGGAAGAGATCGCGCTGCTCCCCGATCTGATCCGGATGCGCCATGTCACCACGCTGGCGGTTACCTCCTGGCGCGCCGCCCGTTATCCCGAAAACGCGCCCTATATCCTGAGGAATGCCGCCGCCTCGCTGCGCGGCCTTGATGTGATCGACCATCTTGGCGCCGAAGAGACCACGCGGCTGCTGCGCGCCGCCCTGCCTGTAAAAACGACGGAGTAAACCGGCATGAAACCCGATACCACCATGGTAAATGCTTTTGATCCGACGCGGACCGCTGGTCTTGCCCCTGAGGATCTTGCGCTGATCGAACGGCGCGGCAAAGCGCTTGGGCCGGCTTACCGCCTGTTCTATGAAGAACCGCTCCATCTTGTGCGGGGCGAGGGGGTCTGGCTTTACGACGCCCAGGGCAATGCCTGGCTTGATGCCTATAACAATGTGGCCTCTGTTGGCCATTGCCATCCGAAAGTGGTAGAGGCGGTCAGCCGCCAGCTTGCCACGCTCAACACCCATACCCGCTATCTGCATGAGGGCGTGGTCAGCTATGCCGAGAGGCTGCTTGCCACCATGCCCCCGAGCTCGGGCATATGATGTTCACCTGCACCGGGTCAGAGGCCAATGACCTCGCACTGCGTATCGCGCGGTCTTACACCGGGCGCCAGGGGGTGATCGTGACCCGGCTGGCCTATCACGGGCTGACCGAGTCGGTATCGGAATTCTCTCCTTCGCTGGGTGGATTCGTACAGAGGGGCGCCAGGGTGCGCCTGATCGATGCGCCCAATGCTCTGTTTGTCCCGCCCGCCGAACAGGGCGCGAAACTGGCGGCGGATCTGGCAAAAGCCATCGCAGAGATGCGCGCGGAGGGGATCGAGCCCGCCGCTTTCATCGTCGACACCATTTTCTCAAGTGACGGGCTTTACCCTGATCCGGCGGGCTTTCTGAAACCGGCCGCCGACCTGATCCGCGCCGAAGGCGGTCTCTTCATCGCCGATGAGGTGCAGCCAGGCTTTGCCCGCACAGGGGATTGTTTCTGGGGCTTCCAGCGGCATGGCATCACGCCTGACATCGTCACGATGGGCAAACCAATGGGCAATGGTTTCCCCGTTGCAGGCGCGGCGATCCGCCCGGAAGTCGTCGCGGAATTCGGCGGGAAAGCCCGCTATTTCAACACATTCGGCGGCAATCCTGTGGCCAGTGCTGCCGGAATGGCGGTGCTTGATGTGATCGAAACCGAAGGGCTTCAGCAAAACGCGCGCGAGATCGGGGCCTTTCTGAAGCAGGGACTTTCAGAGATTGCACGCGGACGCGATGATATCGGTGACGTGCGGGGGCAGGGCTGTTTCTGGCGATGGAATGTGTCGAGAGCCAGAGCACGAACAAACCGAATGCCCGGCTTGCGGGCCATATCGTCAACCATCTGCGGCGCAATGGTGTGCTGATCAGCGCCACCGGACCTGGCGCGAACATTCTCAAGATCCGCCCGCCACTGGTGTTGCAAAAGCCCGAAGCCACACGGTTGCTTGAGGCAATCAATGCGGCGGTTGCCGCCGCCTGAGGCCTGGCTGGCAGCAGGCTCGCGCCTTGCGGGGAAACTGATAGTTTCGGTCAAAGTGCCTGAAAGACAGCATTATGGATTTTGCCCAACTGACCGCCGAACCCCTGCACGAGCAGGCCTATTCGGCCCTGCGCAATGCGCTTCTTATGGGCCGCTTCACCCCGGACAATCGGTGACCATCCGTGGTCTGGGGGCGAGCCTCGGCATTTCGGCCACTCCGGTCCGGGAGGCCCTGCAGCGCCTGATTGCCGAAGGGGCGCTGGAACTTGCTGCCAACCGTACGGTGCAGGTGCCGGTCATGACGCGTGCCCGGTTTGCCGAGATCACCGCGATCCGCCTGCGGCTGGAACCGCTGGCCGGTGAGGCCGCGCTGTCCCATGCCAATGCAGAGCTGTGTACAAAGCTGGAAGTGTTGAACGAACACATGTTCGCCTCAATCGCCGAGGGCCGTTTTTCTGATTATCTGGCGGATAACCAGAGCTTCCATTTCCTGATCTACGAGAGCGCGAAGCAGCCATTCCTTCAGCAGATGATCGGCCTGTGCTGGTTGCGGACCGGTCCCTGGCTGAACCGCCTCGCGGATGAAGGGCGCTTCCATGTCATTGCCAATGAGGAACATGGCCAGATGATCTCGGCACTGCGCAGACGGGACCCCGACGCGATCGCCGCAGCGCTGGTGAAGGATATTGGGGACGCCGCCGAAGTTCTGGCAACCCATCTGATCTATGCCGAGGATACCGGTGGCCCGAAATGCCGGCCCTGATCCGGTCTTCGCCTTAGCGGGTTGCCGGGTCGGGTGAGGCCGGAGATTTGGGCAGCTCGTTACAGTGGCGACAGCAGGGTCTGCCTTCGCAACAAAACTAGCCATGTTTCAATTAGGCGTCCCGTGGCAGACCCTGCCCGATAGGTGAACACAGTTGCTAGGAGCGCTGAGAAACCTGCCGGTCAGGAATGGCGAGATTCTGCGGGGAGAGGGGCTGTGCCCCGGCTTACCATTCCGGAAAACACCGAAGATCTCCGCGCCGGGACGGCCCCGCGTCAGCTGCGCGCAGGCGCTCCGGAACAACCGGGAATCCGATGCACTGCGCCGGCGGCGCGGAACGGAGGCAGAGGAAAGCCCGGCTCCGGCGCTTTCCGGACTGACCCTGCACCAGATTTGTCTTGATTCATTTGTGGAAGAGCACAACTATCCCGGCAGAAGATGCCTTAAGCATCTGAATTCACGCACGGGTTTCCTTCCATGGACAACAATACTGATCGGGCCATGAACGCCCAGGTTCGTGAATTTGACTGGAGCATAACGCCGCTGGGGTCGCGTGCTGGCTGGCCGGTCGCTCTGCGCATCACATCTGATCTGATCCTGCGATCCGACTTCCCCAAATGTCTGTGCTGGGGGCCTGAGATGATCACGATCTACAATGATGCATTTGTACCGATCCTCGGGCATAAGGCGCCCTGCCTTGGTCAGCCGTTCAGAAAGATCTGGGCCGAAGCCTGGCATGAGATCGGGCCAATTGCGGACCGGGCACTGCAGGGGCAATCGACCTTCATCCGCAATTATGAATTGCAGATCGAACGCGGAGACGGGCATGAAACCGGCTGGTTCACCTTTTGCTACAGCCCGGTCGCCGACGAAAACGGCGTGATTTCGGGTTTATGAACACCGTTATCGAGACGACTGGCGAGGTGATGACCGCCCGCCGCAGCAGCATCCTGAACGGGGAATTGCGCCACAGGATCAAGAATGCCTATGCGAAAGCCATTGCGATCGTGCGGCTGACCTTCCGTCAGGCCAGATCGGTCGAAGAAGCAAAGGAAGCCACTGTCAGACGTCTGTGTCAGCTCGACCAGGCGCAGCGGGCGCTGCTTGCGGATGTCTACGGCACGCTCGACATCCGCACGCTTATTGCCGATGCCCTTGCCGGCAGTCTGCCTGAAAACCGGCTGGTCATGCGTGGCCCCCTGTGATGATAGAGGCCGATCAGGTGTTCGCGCTGAGCCTTGCTTTGGGCGAACTGGCGACCAATGCTCAGAAATACGGGGTCTGGTCGGATGACAAGGGCCGCGTGCTGATCGAATGGACACAGCGGCGTGGCCAGTTCGAGCTGATCTGGCGCGAAGTCGGTGGCCCCCCCGTTATTGAGCCCGCAACCAGCGGCTTCGGGCGGGAGCTGATCGAAGCGGCGCTCAGTCACGAGTTCCGGGGCGAGGCGCTTTTGAAATTCGACCCCGCAGGCGTGGTTTTCACACTCCGGTCCTCGTCCATTGGGCAGGAGCCCGCAGATCAGATCAGCGGTCTGCCGCCGGTTACGGCCACGGTGGCGCCCGAGATATAGCTCGACATCGGTTCTGCCAGCATCACATAGGCCGAGGCCAGCTCCACCGGCTGCGCCGGACGCTTCATCGGGTAGTTTTCGCCGAATCCGGAGACTTTTTCGGCGGACATGCTCGCCGGTATCAGCGGGGTCCAGACCGGGCCGGGTGCGACGCAATTCACCCGGATCCCTTTTCCGCCAGCAATTGCGCCAGGCCGCCGGTGAAATTCTGAACAGCCCCCTTCGTGGTCGCATAGGCCAGCAAGGTCGGATTTGGCATATCGGCGTTGATCGAGGCCGTGTTGATGATGGAACTGCCGCGCCGCATATGCGGCACAGCCGCCCTGGTCAGCCATAACATGGCATGGAGATTGACCGCAAAGGTCCGCTCCCATTCTGCATCCGATATGTCTTCCAGCGCGTCGAATGTGTTCTGATGCGCCGCGTTGTTGACCAGAATGTCGATGCGCCCGAATTCCGCGACGGCCTTCCCGACAATCGCACGACAATGCGCGGCAGAGGCGATATCGCCTTCTATCGCCAGGCAGTGGCGCCCGCTGTCGCGGATCAGCTTTGCCGTGTCGGCGGCATCCGCGCTTTCATTGAGGTAAGCCAGCACGACATCTGCCCCTTCGCGCGCATAGGCAATGGCAACTGCCCGACCGATGCCGCTGTCGGCGCCAGTGATCACCGCAACCATGCCTTCAAGCCGTCTGGCGCCGATCCAGCTTTCTTCGCCATGATCCGGTGGGGCTGCATCATCCGGAAACTGCCGGGCAGGTCCTGGACCTGTTCCGGGAAGGGTGGCCCTGGGTAATCGAAGTATTTCGGCAGCTTGCCATTGTCCGTCTCGTCGCCGGTTTTGTCATGTCCCGGCGCGTTGGCGATAATGGTGGGCGGTTTCGTCTGGTCAGAAGAATTGCGCATGTCATGTCCTCCGCTTTACAGATTGCTGCGTGAACATTCAGAACGGCGGTTTGTTCCCGCAAGCGAGCGACCTGGAATGGGGCTTCACGCGACTACTGTCTGACGCAAAGGGAAGGAGTATGTTCCCATGAGGAACGCAGATCTGAGCTCACTTCTGCCTGCATTGAGTGGAATATCTGTCCTTGTCGTCGAGGATGAGTATCTTCTGGCCACCGATCTTGCACAGTTCCTGGAGCGGGGCGGGGCCAGCGTGATCGGCCCCTTTCCCACCCTGACCGAAGCACTGAGCAGTGTCTGCGCTGGTGCAAAACCCGATTTTGCCATGCTCGACGTCAACCTGAGGGGCGAGATGGTGTTTCCCCTGGCCGATCACCTCATTGCCGCGGGGATCCCATTCATTTTCATGACCGGATACGACACAGCCTCTTTGCCGGCGGCATATGCTGAAATTCCCCGTCTTAGAAAACCGGTGGATCTCTGACCCGCCTTGAAGGAAAGGAAAATCTTTGCCAGGCGGATATCCGCAGATTCGGCGATCATGATCCATAACATATTGATAAATATAATATGTTATGAATCACGAGAAGGTTGCGACAATTTCATCTTGCTTCATACTGTAGCCATAGTCCGATCCGTGCCGGGCCCGCTGCATCGGAACAGCCGAACCAGCCGCGAGACCGATAAGACATGCAAAACCTTTCTGGCCGCACAATCATGATCGTCGAGGATGACTACTATGTCGCCTGCGAACTCGCTGATCATTTCCGTGCGGCAAAGGCCAGGGTGCTCGGGCCGTTTCCATCCATCACCGAGGCCACGGATTATGTCGGTGATACCGATCTTGCGGTGCTGGATGTCAATCTTCGGGGACAGAAGGTCTATCCGCTGGCCGATCTTTTGATGGGAGCGGCCATTCCCTTCGTGTTTTACTCGGCGCATGAGATTGCCAGAATCCCGCGACGGTTCGCCCATATCGCGCGCCTGCCCAAACCACATGAAGCGAGCAAGGCTGTGGCGCTTTTGCAAAGCCAGATCCATACGCAGACGCTGATCGCCCTCCTGCCGAGGCTCAGGCTCTCGGCGCGGCTGATGCTCTCCGACGCGATGGCCGCAGACCGGCTGGTCGAGGCGACTTTGAGGCTCGCATTGCAGGAACATTACAGCCTGCCAACGCTGCCGCCTCTGGGAAAATGGCTGCAACGGCTGATGGAACGCGTTCTGGCAGAGCGAGGCCGCGATTTCCTGCAATGACGGGAGTTTTGCAGGAACCGGGATCAGTTGCCGCTGCCCCGGAGCGTTACAGCAGCCCTCTGCGCGAGACGACCGGGATATCCAATGAACGATGCTTCCCCTCCTGATCCGAAGAAGGATCCTGCAGATCTTCCCCCTGAGGTTGCGGCGATACGGGAGGGTGCGGCCGTTCCACCCTCGCGGCATCCGCAAACCGGTACAGCCGCCGCCTTTGCTGCGACGGATGACCTGCCGGTGACATCGCCCCGGCTCCCGGACAGCATCGTCCGTCAGGCCGATGCCATCGCCGCATATTTCGCCCCTGCTTATGTCGTGATCGACACGCAGTTCGAAGTGCTGCAGTTTTCAGGGCCGATCGCACAGTTTCTGGAGCCACCCGCCGGCGCTGCGCCCCTGAGCCTGATCCGTCTCGTACACCCGGATCTGCGTGGCGCGCTGGAAGCCGCGCTTTATCGGGCCACATCCCAGACGAAGCGGGTGGCGCTGTCGCGCCAGCTGATCCGGCCTGACGAGCAGGCCTCTTATGTGAATATTGTCATCGAGCCGCTCAGCCTGGACCATGTTACCACACTGGTGGTTATCTTCCGCAATGTCGGACCGGTGGGGATGAGAGCGGACACGCCGTACCCTATGACGATGTTTTGCGGCAGGAAAATGAGGCGCCGCTGAGCGCTGACCAACTTCAGACGGTCAATCAGGAGCTAGGACATCAGATCCGCGATCTGGCGCGCAGAAATTCAGACATCGGGAACTTGCAGGAAGCCAGCCAAATCGCCACGATCTTCTTCGACAAAGAATTCAGGCTGCGCAGTTTCACCGCATCTGCGTCAGACCTGTTCCCTCAACTGGAAACCGGTGTCGGCCACCCGCTGGATCATTTGGCGGCGCGGCTCAGCTATCCAGAGATCCATGAGGATGTGAAGCAGGTTCTGCAAAGCCAGATCCCGGTTGAACGTAAGGTGAGTGACACTGCCGGGACGCGCGATTACGCCGTGAAGGTTCTGCCCTGTCGCAGCATTGACGATTACATTGGCGGTACGGTCCTGACCTTCACCGATATCACCGCTACCCGTCATGCCGAAAGCGCGCTGCAAGACAGCGCGGCGCGGCTGCACAGCCTGATGGAAGGGCTGCCACAGCTGTTCTGGCGTGCCGATGCGCGCGGCTCGTGGACCTGGGTCAGCCCGCAATGGACCACCTGTACCGGTCAGCCTCTGGAAAGCGCTATGGGCGAGGGCTGGCAGGAACAGGCGCATCCCGATGATCTGGATGCCCTGCGGAAAGCCTGGGCCGCTGCCGCAGGCGCGGCGGAAACGCAGGGCTTTGCGGCTGATTTCCGGCTGATGGATGCCACGGAGGGGGGATGGCGCTGGTTTCGGACACGCGCCACCGCTGTTCGCGACCGCGACGGGAAGATCATTGAATGGCTGGGGATCTCGACAGATGTGAACGAATTGCTCGGCCTGCAGGAACAGCAGCGGGCGCTGGTAGGGGAACTTCAGCACAGGACACGCAACCTGCTTTCCGTGGTGCGCCAGGTTTCACAGCGCACCCTGAAATCGGCGCGCGATCTTGGGGATTTCGGACAGCGGTTCCGTGACCGGCTCGAGATGCTGGCGCGGGTGCAGGGCCTTCTCTCGGATCTCGACGGGAATTCAGGCCTCGGCTTTGACGCGCTGGTGCAGGCGGCGCTTTCGGCTGTCGGCGCGGATTCTGGCGAAGGCGTGAGCCTTGAAGGCCCAGCAAATGTGTCACTGAGGCCTTCCGCAGTGCAGTTGCTCTCCATGGCCCTGCATGAACTTGCCACCAATGCGGTGCAGCACGGTGCTTTGGGATCTGCGGCGGGACATCTGCATATTGGCTGGCAGATCGAGGGAAAAGAGCCATCACGGTTGCACATCCTGTGGCGTGAAACCGGTGTCGCTATGCCCGGGGCCGAACCGGCCTGGGGGCAGGGGCGCGAGCTGATAGAGCGCGCATTGCCCTATCAGCTTGATGCTGTCACCACCTTGCGGACCGGTCCGGACGGGATCCTCTGCACGATCTCATTGCCAATCTGATCTGTAGACAGCTCCAGGCGGTCTGCCCGCGAAAAACTCCCGGGGAACATTCCGCCGTCCTGGCCGGTTGTGGTCACAGAGCCAGCCAAATGGAGGTGAAGATGCAAAGGGATCGCAAGGACCAGCCAGAGGCCTCGCCCGCCGACGATGCGCGGCCCGTCTTTGACCGGGGCGAAGAGGATTTGCCCTGGCCGCCGGATGCGGCTTTGCCCGCGGATGACGAGGGCAATATCCTGCCTGGAAATGACCCGCAGGACGAAGACCCGAATGACAACGGCGCCGAGGAGCAGTTCGATCCGGAAGATCGCCGTCGCAAGTCGCTTCCTGATCCGACCGCCCCCGATGTGGCAGGATCCGTGACAGAGCAGGATCCTTGACTGACCGTGCGGCAACAGGCCGGGCGGTATTTACAAATGCACCAGACCGGCGGCCGCAGCTCATCAGGCGGGCAGCGTTTCTCAGAGCACTGGCCCGCCACGGAGAGGTTTGTTAATTAAAGGTTTAGTAGTTGACAGCGATCAGGTCGCGCAACTCAGTCATCTGCAGATCATCCATCAGCATTTGCCGGCCGCGGCTGATCCGGCTCTTCACGGTGCCGATGGCGCAATCGCAGATCCGCGCCACATCCTGATAGCTCTCGCCCACCAGAAAAACGAGTACCAGTGCTTCGCGGTACTGCGACGGCAGCCGCCGGATCGCCTGCATCACCCGGTTGCAGGCAATATTTGCGTCATGCACGGGAAAAGATATCACCTGGCCTGAGACGCAGTCCTGGCCGCCAACCGGCTCGCGGTTTCTTTTCATGATGCCGGTCAGAAAGCTGTTGCGCATGATCGTAAAAAGCCAGGCCCGCAGATTGGTGCCTGGCTGGAAGCGGTCAATATTTGCAAGCGCCTTCACAAGCGTTTCCTGGACGAGGTCGTCGGCCTCTGGTCCGCCGCGTGTCAGGTTTCGCGCATAGATGCGGAGAAACGGGATCATTTCGACCACATTCTCCGAAGCTGCTCCGTCCTGCGGTCGTGTCTGCTTCGAGATGGTCATGATCGTCTCCCTTTTCTTCTGCATGAAAGGAAAACGGGACCTGGGGAGTTCAGTTCCTCGGAACCTCAGAGAGCGGCGACAATCCGCCGTTTTGCTCAGGCGGTTCAGGCGGTATCGTCTGTTGCAGCGCCCTGTACGGAAGAGAAGTCAGCTGCACGCTGGTCAAGCGCCCTGCCGACTTCGGCAGCAAGCGCATGCAGCCGATCCGGAACCGGCTGCGCCATAACCGCTGACAGCAGTTCCTGGCTTGCGGCCCGTATTGCGGCCCGGATCGGGTCTTCCTCTTCGGAAACCCGCTCAGGATCGGAACCAGGGAACGGAATTACAGAGTTACTCATCGGCACAATCCAGCATGCAAGCCTCGACAGTCAGTTTACCCGGTTCCACCATTTATAACAGCCTGAATAATGCATCTGCTTAACCTGTGTGGGACCACTGCGACACAACAGAGAGCTCCCTGGGGCGGCAAAGCTACCAGATACCGCGTCGGCGGCCGTGGAATTGCCGTTACAGTGTTGTCTGACGCCGCCCGCCCCAACCCGAATTTTGAGGACAGTGGTAGCGATGTTGTCGGACTCCGCCAGCCTGTCGCATCGGCCCTCAAAGATCCCGAGCTCTCGCCGGGCATGTTCATCAACCCCGTTTTCACCGCCATTTCCCATGTCATGTGCTCCTGGCAATGCGGATGCGCCTCTCGCCCCGCGATCAAAGCCAGGCTGATCAAACCGGGAACGTCGCCGGATTGTTCCACAGAAATGGCGGAGCATAGAATGAGCGCGGGATGCCGTCCGCGGGAACATTCTTTGCGGTGGTGGGTTCATGCAGCCACCTGGTCGCTGCGGCTCCGCCAGATCCGGACCCCGCAAAGTGGCCGCTCATCGAGGAGGACGAAATGAAACGTCAAGGTTATGCAGTCCTGATCATCGTCGCGCTGGCGGCACCATCCGCCATGATGGCGCAGGAAGAAATTCCCGGAATGCCGGATATCTCTCCGGATCAGCAGGAACAGACCACGCAGGGCCTCGCGACTGCTGACTGCGAAGAGCAGCACCGCCTGTTTGATATCAATGGGGACGGCTTTATCAGCCAGTCGGAATCCGAACGTGACTTCGCCCGCGCCGGCATTGACGGCGTGACAATCGGCCCCGATGGGCTGACCCGCGACCAGTTTCTCGCCATCTGCGCAGCAGACAGCTGGTCACAACATACGCCCGAAGCCGGCGCTCCGCTGGAAGGCGCGAACAGCTTCACTGAAGAACAGGCCCGGCAACGCGCGATCGCCTGGAATGTCACCGATGTCTCGGCGCTCGCCCTTGACGAGCAGGGCGTCTGGCGCGGCACCGGCAAGGTCGGCACTGACGCGGTGGCCGTGGCCATCGATTACAAGGGCAATGTCGTGACCACGCCTGCCGCCCAGTAACCCCGTAACCCGACACAAGGAGCTATGAAATGGCTGTTCTCACCAGAATTTATGACGACGTTGCAACCGCAGAGCGTGCCCGGGCGAGCCTTGACTCACTTGGATGGAGCGATGTCGAGGTCTCGGTCCTGGGCAATGATCGGGTGCGTGAGCACTACGGGTCGGTCGACGCTGCCCCCAGGGATTTGTCGGGGACCGCAACCGGCGCGGGGATTGGTGCCGTCGCGGGTGGTGGAGCTGGATTGCTGGCCGGCCTCGGGATGCTCGCCATCCCAGGGATCGGCCCGCTGGTCGCCGCAGGCTGGCTTGCGGCGACGGCCGTCGGCGCGGCTGGTGGCGCGGCCGTCGGGGGCACCATTGGCGCCCTGGCCGATATCGGTATCAGTGAGGCCGATGCCCCGGTCTTTCACGAGGCGATGCAGCGCGGCAATGTCGCACTGACGGTCCGCTTCCCCGAAGAGCGCCGTGCAGAAGTGACCGCAGCGCTTGCCAAAGTCCCCGAGGTCGGCATTGGCGATCTGCGCTCGCGTTTCGAGGGCGGCGGCTGGCGCTATGATGAGGCCGAGGCCGAGCGCCAGGCGCGTCTGCGCGATCATGACCCGTCGCGCCTTCCGCCGCTGTAACCGATCCCGGCGTTTTCCCGCATCCTTGTGACGAGGGTGCGGGTCTTTTTGCCACTGCGGTTTATGCCGGGTGTCCAGGTATAACTAATCCGATTTTGCCCTGCGGCGGCGGTTCTGGCGGGGCCTGACCGGCCTATATGCCGTCTGCTTATCAGCCGCGCTCTCTTTCAGGAATGCCGCCACCAGATGCGAAACTTTCAGTCGATGGCAGGCTCATCGCCGGGTTTCGGATGGGCGATCAGGCGGCCGCTGTTCTGGCCGCGCAGATAGGTCCAGAGCCAGTTCCAGGCCACAGACGCCCGGCTGCGGGTGCCGATCAGAAAGAAGATATGGGCGATCCCCCAGATCCACCACGCCACGGCGCCCCTGAGGCTCAGCCGCCCGATCTTCACGACTGCGGCGCGTTTCCCGATGGTCGCGAGGTCTCCCTGGTGGCGATAGTGGAATGGCGCGGGATTTCCCTGGCCCTTCAGCCGTGCCCGGATGGTGCCGGCGACATGGCTGCCCTGCTGCTTTGCTGCGGGCGCGATGCCCGGCACCGGATCGCCATTCTGCTGCACCACCGCTGCCGTGTCACCGATCACAAAGATCTCTGGGTGGCCCGCGACTGTCAGATCTGACTGCACCTTCACGCGCCCCGCCTTATCCCCTTCCACCCCAAGCCAGTCTGCCGCAGGCGATGCTGCAACACCCGCCGCCCAGATCAGGGTCCGGCAGGGCAGAAATTCGTCCCCGATCCGGACGCCTTCTTCGGTGCAGTCCGTGACCGGAGTGCCAAGTCGAAGCTCTACCCCCCGCCGCTCCAGCGCCCGGGCGGCATAGGCAGAGAGATCCTCGGGAAAGGAGGGGAGAATGCGCTTGCCCGCCTCGATCAGCAGGACGCGCGTCTGCCTGGTGTCGATATTGCGAAACTCACCCCGGATCATGTTGCGGGCGAGGTCGGCCAGCATTCCCGCCAGTTCGACTCCGGTCGGGCCACCGCCGATGACGCCGAAGGTCAGCAGCGCCTCGCGCTGCGCGGGATCGGGTTCGGTCTCGGCCCGTTCAAAGGCCAGAAGGATGCGGTTGCGGATCCGGGTCGCATCTTCGATCGTCTTCAGCCCGGGCGCGTTCGGCTCCCATTCGGGATGGCCGAAATAGGCATGGGTGGCCCCGGTGGCGATGACCAGCATGTCATAGCTGATCTGCGCCCCGTCATCGGTGATCACCTGGCGCCGGTCGGGATCGATGCCGCGCACCCGTGCCATCAGGGTTGTCACATCCGGCCGGTGCTCCATCAGGCTTCGGATCGGCCAGGCGATCTCGGATGGGGCAAGGATGGTGGTCGCCACCTGATAGAGCAGCGGCTGGAACAGGTGGTGATTGCGCTGGTCGATCAGCGTGATGCGCAGGCCGGCGCCTTTCAGGGCCTGCACGGTTTGCAGCCCGGCGAAACCGGCGCCGATGACAACGAGGTGAGGCGATTGCTGGCTTGTCATGAGCCGGGGGATCTCCTTTTGAGTGCAGATGCCGGTGGGGCCTGACCGCGCTATGGCCCGGCGCCGCAGGTCGTCAGTCCGAGGACCGGGAAGAGCGTGAGTAATGTTGCCAACAGACCGATCCAGCCACCGGCGCGGATCA
Organism: Gemmobacter sp. 24YEA27; assembly: GCF_030052995.1. NCBI lineage: Bacteria > Pseudomonadati > Pseudomonadota > Alphaproteobacteria > Rhodobacterales > Paracoccaceae > Gemmobacter > Gemmobacter sp. 24YEA27. The sequence continues at coordinate 87,201 of NZ_JASJPW010000004.1, forward strand.
GGCGGTCGGGAATGTCGCTGCCGCGCGGGGAACACCAGAGGATCGCGCCCGCCCCGCGACGCATATCAGCCAAAGCGATATCAGCGTGAAATGATGCAGATCGCCGACCGGGGCAGGGCGCCCGGCCCAGCCCCAGGCGCAGCCGAGCCCATGCGCTGCGTAGATTGCGCAAAAGCTTATGGCCCAGAGGGTCGGGCCAGACAGGGCGCGCAGGGGCCAGCTCATGCGACGATCTCCTGCCCGGTGATCAGGAGCGCGAGGATCAGCGCAGTCGCAAGCGTGAAATCCTGCCATGCGCGCCAGATCGGCCAGGCCGAAAGCCGGTACGGCGCGATCCTGCCATCGCGGCGTTGCACCAGGCACAACCCGGCCAAAAGCGCGGAAACCGTGCAATGCAGGGCGATATAGCCAAGCCCGGCGGCGCGCAGCGCGTCGCGGGCGTGGCGGGTCGGATCATCAAGCTGCATGGCCAGACCGCCAGTGACCCCAAGCCCCAGCAGCAATAACGGTAAGGCGACACTTGCGCCAGCGGCAAGGCGGAAACGCGCCAGCCCGGAGGCTGCAATCAGGATCAGGATCAGCATAGCGGTCAGAGCAGCTGCGGGAGCAGTCGCGATGCCGGAGGGCGGCGCGGGCCAGCCAGGGGCGATAACCGACAGAAACCCGATTGCGAAGAGAAAGCAGGCAAAGAAAGTGCCATTCGAGATCAGGAGGCAGGTGAGCCCGGTCCGCGCCAGCCCGTCCGGGACCATGGCGTTTGCGGGGAGGCTCAGCCCCGGCGCGAGACTGATCAGCGCCTCATCCCGGGGGCTGCCCATGAAACGGTGCCACTGCCAGACGGTGGCCGCGATGGCCACAAGGCCAACAGGTGCCACAGCATAAAGCCCGAACAGCATCATCAGGACAAAGCAGCCGATCACCGCCGCGGTTACAATCGGCAGCGCAGAATTCCCCGGCAGCACAGCGATATGACGGGGCGCGCCGCTGATCGCATCGACGACCAGGGTCTCACGCCGGGCGCGGGTGCCCCGGGCAACATACCTTCGCCGCGCGCCAGCTGCAAAGCGCTCTGGCCGGGCAGCGGCAGCGAGGCGATATTGTAGCTGGGGGCGGGCATCGGCATCGCCCATTCCAGCGTGTCAGCACCCCAGGGGTTGCGCCGTGCCTTCGCACCGAACAGCGCCTGCAACACCAGATCCAGCGCGAAAAGCGCAAACCCCGCCGCCATCACAAAGCCAAAAAACGAGCTGACGAGATTGGGCCAGATCCACTCCGGATTGTCGGGATAGACATCGATCCGGCGCGGCATGCCCAAAAGGCCGGTCAGATGCATGATGAAGAATGTGCCGTGAAAGCCGATCAGGATCAGCCAGAAGGCCGCAGGCCCCAGACCACGCACCGCCGCGCGCCCGGTAAAAAGCGGCATCCAGTAGACCGCTGCCGCCATCATCGGGAAGACGAACCCTCCGATCAGCACATAATGCAGATGGGCGGTGACGAAAGCCGTGTCATGCGCCTGCCAGTTGAAGGGCACGATCGCCAGCATCACGCCGGTCAGCCCGCCCATCACAAAGGTCGAGAAGAACCCCATAAGATGCAGCATGGGCAGGCGCATCTGCGGTCTTCCCTGCCACATGGTGCCGATCCAGGCGAAAATCTGCACCGCGGTCGGAACCGCCACCAGCGCCGAGGCCGCCGAGAAGAACGCCAGCGCCATATGCGGGATGCCCACGGTGAACATGTGATGCACCCAGAGGCCGAAGGACAGGAATACGAGGCCGAGCACAGCGGCAACGATGGCGCCGTAACCCATGATCCGCGTACGGCACATTACCGGCAGGATGGTCGAGATCGCGCCGGCGGCGGGGAGGAAGATGATATAGACCTCCGGATGCCCGAAAAGCCAGAAGAGGTGCTGCCAGAGCAAAGGGTCACCGCCCCGCGTCACGTCGAAAAACGGCCAGTCAAACGCGCGCTCGATCTCGAGCAGCACCGAGCCGAGGATCAGCGGCGGAAAGCCCACCAGCATCATCGCGCTGGTCCCGAGCATATACCAGGCGAAGAGCGGCATTTCCGTCAGCTTCATCCCCGGCGCACGCATCCTCAGGATCGTCACCGTGATCTCGACCGCCGCTGCCAGCGCCGAGATCTCGACAAAGGTCACCCCCAGCAGCCAGACATCGGCATTGATCCCCGGGCTGTAGGTCTTTGACGACAAAGGCGTATACATGAACCAGCCGCCATCCGGCGCGACGCCCGCGACCAGCGCGGAAAGAATGATCAGCCCGCCGAAGAGATAGCACCACCAGCCAAGCGCCGAGAGGCGCGGGAAAGCGAGATCGCGCGACCCGAGCATCTTTGGAAGCAGATACATCCCCAGTCCTTCCAGCATCGGAATGGCAAAGAGGAACATCATCAGACTGCCATGCATCGTGAAGAACTGGTTATAAAGTGCTGTGTCGAGAAACGCGCCGCCGGGCGTTGCCAGCTGCGCCCGGATCAGCATGGCGAGACAGCCCGCAATGGCAAAAAACACGAAAGAGGCCAGCATGAACCGCAGCCCCAGCTCGCTGTGGTTGACCGAAGTCAGGACGCCGCGCAGACCCGCCGGGCGGCCCCAGATCTGGTCAAGCTGGCGGTGCAGGTGCAAGGCGCGCTGCGGCGGGCTGGCGGCAAGGCCCGGGGGGAGTTCGGTCATGGGGTGCCCTCCTGGTAGGCGGCAGGCTCTGCCTGATCCGCCGGGCCGGCGGTGCCTGAAAGATCGCTGAAATCGGGCGGGCTGGCCGGATCATAGGCCAGCACTTCAAACCGCATCCCGGCATAGCCGATGCCCGAGAATTCGGCAGAGGTGCCGTGGTAGAGGCCGGGCGCTGAAGCCTCGATCCGCAGGAGGTTGTCGCGGCCGGGCAGGGCGTCCATCTTGCCCGCCAGTTGCGGCACCCAGAAGGCGTGGATCACGTCTTCCGAGCGGATCACGACATCAATCGGCGTTCCGGCGGGGATGTAAAGACGACCCTCGGTCCCGATCATCGCCCCGTCCGGGCCGGGCTGGTTAAAGCGCCAGTTCCATTGGCGCGCGATGGCTTCGACACGGACAACATCCGCGACTGGGCGGGCCTGGATCCGCTCGCCCACCCAGATGCCTGCACCGACCACCGCGATCAGAACGGCAAAGCTGAAGCCAAGACCCATCCCCCTGATCCAGAAGCTTTCCGCGGGCGGGCGGACGCCCTGCCGCGCAAAGCCGCGCCAGACCAGTACCAGCACCAGAAGGGTGATCAGTGTGGCGCCTGTCAGCATCGCCCACCAGAGGGTCGCGATGTCAGCGGCCGCAGGCCCCTGAGGCGAAAGCGTCGAAAGCGGCCCGCCACATCCGGCCAGCGCCGGAACCATCAGCGCCGCCGCTGGTTTTCCAAAGGGTACAGAGGAGGAAATTCGCAGATGACACAGGCCAGACGACCCCGCCGCGGGCTGCGTGACCCGATCCATGAACATCGCAGCTTTCACCGGACGGAATCGAAGATCGCGGTGGCGGGCCACCCGATCCATGCCATGCTGGTGGCCTTCCCCATCGCGCTTTGCGTCAGCACGCTGGGCGCAGATGCGCTTTACTGGTGGACCGGGGATCTCTTCTGGCCGCGCGCGGCGCTCTGGGCGGCAGGGGTTGGTTTCGGGATGGGTATCCTTGCCGGTGTGGCGGGCACCGCCGAATTGTTGCTGGTGCCGGGTATCCGTATCCGCGCCGCCAGCTGGACGCATTTCATCCTCGCGGTGATGCTGCTGTCGGTGCTCGGTGCGAATTGGGGAATGCGGCTCGCAGATCCCGTCGGCGCGGTACTGCCCTGGGGCTTTCTTGTATCGCTGCTCGCGACCGGGATGACTGCGATGACCGGCTGGCATGGCGGCAAGCTGGTTTTCGACTACGGGCTGGGAACGCAGAACGATCATGATGCGCCTCCTCCTCCGCGTGGCGCGAGGAACTGATCCGGGATCAACCCGCGCAGTGGCGTGAGGTCGGGCTTGCCGAGAACCAGCGCCAGCACAACTGCGATCAGCGGCAGCACCAGAAGCAGTCCTGTAAGCGGCGCGGCCTGCCAGTGGCTGCGTTTCTCTTCGCCCGAGCGCTGGATCAGGTGGCCGAACCAGACATGCACCAGCACCATGGCCGCGACGAAAGCCAGTTTCACCAGCAGCCATGGCGCGAAAACCTGTGCCGCGAAGATCAGCGCAGTGCCGGCAATGATTGTCACCAGCGCGGCGGGCGTCGCAAAGGCAATATAGCCGATATGGGTCACAAGCCGGAAATGCGCATATTGACGCTGGTTCTGTGCGCGGCCATGGGCTTTCATCAGAAGCGGCAGCGCGATCAGGCTTGCGCACCAGCAGGCGAGCGCTGCGACATGCAGGAATTTCAGCGCGGCAATCATGCGACCTGCCCCACGCGCCAGGCGCGCCTCAGCATGATCGCGGCGACCATTGCCAGCGGCAGCAGCCCGGGCACCCACATGATCAGCCCGGCGGTTTGCTGATCCGTAAGCGGCTCGATCCCCCAGGCCAGCGGTGCTGCCATATGTTCAGTATAAAGGAGCCGGTTCGAGAAGGTCAGCACCGCCCCGATCAGCCCCATTACCCCCGCAAGCGCGCCGGTCAGCGCCGCATTGACCAGAACCGCGCCCGCGTCGCGATCCGCCGGAAAAAAGGCAGAGGACCAGAAGGCCCAGGCCGGCAGCAACAGGGCGAATTGAAGCAGCCAGTATATCCCGGCGCTGTCCCATGCCGCGCTGTAGACTGCGGGAATATGCCAGAGAACCAGGGCGACTGCGGTCAGGAAAAACGCGACCGGCGCGCCGAACCAGCGCAGGGGCAGGCAGAGCGCGAGCAGCGGCGCGGCGAGACTGACGAGCAGCAGGTGATGGAGGGATCTGGCGCTGAAAAGGGCGGTGGTCATGGCGCAAAGCGGCGAGACGAACGCAATGACAAGCGCGCCCCAGGCCATCAGGAAAATACCCCGGCCCTCAGCGCGCAGAAGACCGAAGATCAGTGCCGCCAGCATAGCCGTCAGGAGACCCGGATGAAAATTCCAGCTGCTCAGCAGCGCGGCCGGGTCTGGCGCAGGGCCGCACCAGGGAACCGGGTCCGGCAGTCCTGTTCTGTCCATGAAAGCGTTCTCCTGAAATATTTCCGTGGCCGCCCGGTAATGTAACGCGCAATTGCGCAGCAGGTTTCCCACTCGCGCCCGGAGCGATCAGCGCCGCCAGGCCCCGGTCTGATGCGCGCGGCGTAAATCGGGCAGCGAACTGGCATCGGTCTGCGCCAGGGCCGCTTCCACCATGCCTCGGTAAGCCTCCGGGAAACGCACGGCGACAGCAACGCCGCCGCGCCGGAACGTCTCAGTGTAGAGATCCGCATCCTCTTCCTGGATGCCAAGATCGACCAGCGCCCCGAAAGAAGCCCCGGCCAGCGCGCCGCCCGCCGCGCCGGTCAGCGCCGTCACCAGCCACCCGCCGGCGGCGACCGGGCCAAGGCCGGGAATGGCGATAAACCCAAGCCCTGCGAGAAGGCCCGCACTGCCACCCACCGCCGCGCCGAGCGCCCCACCCGCCGCTGTCGCAGGGGCGGGTTCAGGGATCTGGGTCTTTTCGCCCGTGACCGGATCACGTTCGATCCGCATATCGCGGTAGTCCCTGAGGGCATCCCCGCCAAGAATCGACGGCTCGACCGAGGGCAAGGCAAGCGCCTCGATATGCTCAACGGCACGCATTGCGGCGGCGTGATCTTGGTACAGCCGGGTCATTACGGGCATGTCATTCTCCCCCCTTCCGGACAAAGTGGTCTCCTGGCGGCCCACCCTCAGCTGTCCAGACGTCAAAGGCGGCGCATCAGGGGGAGAAACCCATTGGCCCGCGATTTGTTCCAAAGTGATCCCGCCCTGCGCGGTATTGACCCGCTTTTGTTCCGCTCCACCGCAGCCGGGAGGCGAAAAAGCGCTCTATGCCCGGTCGTGACGGGAACAGAGCCTGCCGCAGCGGGTTTGCTTCCTGTGCCGGACACCATTCCGGCCTCACATCAGACGGAGGATTTACAATGCCACATGGGGGCGAAGATCCCGATCTGCCGGTCACACCGGTTCCACCCGCAGGCCCGGATGTACCGCAGGATCCGCCCGATACTCCGGTACAGGACCCAAGTCCGGGCCGCCGCGGCCCCGATATCCCGCAACTCCCCGATGTCGGAGACCCTATACCGGCGCCAGATCGGCCCGAGGGCCCGGTCGCCTCTTCCCGGCACGGCGGGGCAGGAGCCTTGCAAGCCCGGTCCGCCACCGCCGCGTCAGGGCAGTGCGCGTGCTGAGGCGGTCTTGTGCCATGACAGGGCGCACGGCGCCTGACCAAAGGAGGAACACTATGAGGAAGTCAGTCTCTGTACTTGCGATTTTCGTCTGTCTCGGGGGGCAGTCTCCGGCACAGGCCCAGGGTGACCTGGAAGGTATCATCTCGGGCGTTGCACAGGGCCTGCTGGTGCAGGAGCTTGACCGCCAGGCCGGCGCCGAGGCGCGGCAGGCGGGAACGCTGAATGGCTGGCGTGCCTATCTGCAACGCTTCCCAAATGGTCTTTCCCGTGCCGAGGCGGAGCGCGAAATCGCGCGGCTTGGCGGTGTGGTCCGACCTGCCGACCCGACGCCCCTGCCCGCACCTGCGCCTTCCGACAGTGCCAGCAGTGCAGAAGCGGCACTGGCACTGAGCCGCGACCAGCGGCGCCAGATCCAGAGCCAGCTGACCTCGCTCGGCTATGACGCCGGGGTGGCGGATGGGCTCTGGGGGCGCAAGACCCGCGACGCCATACGGCGCTGGCAGACGGCAAACGGGGTGGCCGCCAGCGGTTATGTGACCGACCGCCAGGTCCGCCAGCTTCGTGAACAGGCCGGAACGGTATTGCCGCCCGAGGATCCTGTCGCCATGGACGACCGGGCAGAGGAACGCCTCCTCGGGCTGACGGTCTCTGAACGCCGCGACCTTCAGCGCCGCCTGACGGTGCTCGGCTACAACACGCGGGGCGCCGATGGTGTTCTGGGTCAGAACAGCCGCAATGCCATCGCGGCCTGGCAGCGGGACGAAGGGCTGCGGGCCAGCGGCTATATCACCGCCGACCAGCTGCGCGAACTGCGCCGGCAGAGCGGCGGGTGAAAACCGGCACCCGGGGGGATGCCCTGAACCTGATATGAAAGGAGAAGAGGATGTTTCCCTGGCTTCGCCTGCTGCTCGTGCATCTCTGGGCGGCCTGCATCGCCGGAACGGTGGTGATCGCGGGTCTCGCGCTTGGCTATTATAATGCGGGAACCTTTGTCATCGCGGCCCTGACCGGGCTGCTGCCTGGCGTTCCGGCAGGCCTTCTGAACTGGATCTGGCTGCGCCCGAACCGGTCACGCGAGATCGGCTGGACCTGGCCCATCGCACGTTTTATCCGCCGCGCGACGTAAGGGTCTCTTGCCGTTATGTGACAGTGGCGGGCCTTTCGGTATTTGGCACCCGGGTCAGACAACAGTCTGACCCGGCGCGCGGCGGTCAACCTCGGCCTGAGAGGCGAAAGCGGGGCGATCCTCCCCAAGCTGCGCCATAAAGCTCCGGCACCAGGCAAATACATCATGTTCCGCCAACACCGCTGACATAGCGGCATGGCGCGCCTTACGCTCTTCGCGGGGCATTGCAACCGCCTGCGCAATGGCACGCGTGATGGTTTCGTCATCATAAGGGTTGACCAGCAGCGCGCCGTCCCGCAGCTCGGCTGCGGCCCCGGCGAAGCGCGACAGGATCAGAGTGCCGGGATCCTCGGGATCCTGGGCCGCGACATATTCCTTTGCCACCAGATTCATGCCGTCGCGCAGGGGCGTGACCAGCCCGATCCGGGCAATGCGGTACAGCCCCGCCAGCGTCTGCTGGCCAAAGGCGCGGTTCACATAGCGCACCGGCATCCAGTCAAGCCGGCTGTGCATGCCATTGATCTGTCCGGCCAGACCGGCCACTTCCTGGCGCAATGTGTCATATTGCGCGACGCCTTCGCGCGTCTGCGGTGTAACCTGCAAATATGTCACCCGGCCCAGCCATTCCGGACTGGATTCAAGAAAACGGCCAAAGGCATGCATGCGCTGCGGCAGGCCCTTGGTATAATCAAGCCGGTCGACACCCATGATCAGCATCCGCCCCTCGAGCGAGCTGCGGAACTTGCGCATCGCGACATTGCGCACGGCATTCGCGGCGGTACGGCCAAAGGCTGCCGCATCGATGCTGATCGGGAAGGCACCGACCTGGAACCGCCGGCCATTGGCGAGATGGGTACCATCCTCGCCCGAAACCGGCTTTGCGATCCCGCTGCGGCTGAGGCAGAGGCTGAAATTCCCGGCATCCGGCGCGGTCTGAAAGCCCAGGAGATCATAGCTGGTCATCGCACGCAGCAATGTCTCGCCCACCGGAGGGTAAGAAAAACATCCGGCGCGGGCCAGGGTATATGCATGAAAAACCCGATCCTGTTCGTGATCCCCAGTTTTCGCAGTTCGGCCGCCAGCGGGATCAGGTGGTAATCATGGATCCAGATCAGATCGCCTTCGCGGATCAGAGGCGCAAGACGCCCGGCAAAAAGTCGGTTGACGCGGAAATATCCCTCGGCATCGCGGCGGCTGTAATCTGTGAGGTCGATCCGGTAATGGCACAAAGGCCAGAGCACGCTGTTTGCAAGGCCATTGTAATATTCCGACAGATCGCGCTCCGACAAATCGCTCAGCGCATAGGTGATCTGGCCTTCCTCAAAAAGCTTCAGCGGTCCGGGATCGGCCTCGCCAGAGGATTGCCCGGACCAGCCCATCCAGACCCCGCCGCGTTCCTGCAGCGCGGCCCGGACGGCCACCGCAAGCCCGCCCTGTGGCGGGCGGTCCGGCGCAGGCACACGGTTCGAGACGACGATAAGACGGCTCACAGCACATCCTCCCAGGGGCGCGACAGCGCCATCGCGGCATTGATCAGCCCGACCATCGAATAGGTCTGCGGGAAATTGCCCCAGAGCTCGCCGCTTTCGACATGGACGCCCTCCGAGAGAAGGCCCAGATGGTTCCGCCGCGCCAGCACATCGGCGAAGATCCCGCGCGCCTCTTCTTTGCGGCCGGTGCGCACCAGCGCATCGATCAACCAGAAGGTGCAGGCGGTAAAGGCGGTCTCGGGCGCGCCGAAATCATCGGGGCGGCGGTAGCGGTAGAGGTGGTTTCCGAACCGCAGATCTGCCTCGCAGGCCGCAACCGTAGCCAGAAAGCGCGGATCATCGGCGGCAATGAACCCGGTCTGCGCCATCAGGAGCAGGCTCGCATCCACCTCATCGCCGCCAAACGCTGCCACGAAGCAGCCGCGCTCAGCGTTCCAGCCCAGGCGGAAGATTGCCTCGCGGATCTTCGACGCGCTGGCGGACCAGCGCGCGGCCTCGGGCGCGAGGTCCAGCTTGCGCGCGATCCGCGCCAGCCGGTCGCAGGCGGCCCAGCACATCAGCGCGGAATGGGTATGGACCTCTTCGCGGGTGCGAAACTCCCAAAGCCCCGCATCGGGCTGGTCCCAGCAGGCTTCGGCCTCGGCCCCCAGCTTTTCCAGCCGGCGGAACAAAGTCTCATCCCCCATATCGGGCAGACGTTCGTCAAAGAAACACTGGATTGCCGCCAGGATGACAGAGCCGTAGCCGTCATTCTGCACCTGGGCGAAGGCCGCATTGCCACGCCGGACCGGTCCAAACCCGCGATAGCCCGGCAGGGCGGCGACGATATGCTCGTCCAGCACCCGCTCCAGCCCGAGGCCGAACAGCGGCTGCATATAGCCGCTGTCAGACCCTGCCGCGAGGTTCGACACATAGCTGAGGTAGTTTTCCATTGTCCTGGTGGCGTTGAGACTGTTCAGCGCCTGGACGGTGAAATAGCTGTCGCGGAGCCAGCAGAAGCGGTAATCCCAGGTCCGTCCGCTGGCGCCATATTCCGGGATCGAGGTGGTGAGGGCCGCGACAATCGCCCCGGTTTCCTCGTTCGAGCAGAGCTTCAGCGTGATTGCCGCGCGGATGACCACATCCTGGAAATCGGCGGGCAGCGCCAGGCTGCGGACCCAGTTCCGCCAGTAATCAGTGGTCTCTTGCAGGAAATGGCGGGCAAGGACCATCGGATGATGCGTCAGGCTCTCATCCGGCCCGAGGATAAAAGCCTGCGGATGCTCCAGCAGGAAAGGGGTCTCTGAGAGGATGTAATCGACCGGCGCATCGGTGGTCAGGCGCAGCACCTCCGGCCCGAGGATATAGCGGATATGGCTGGTGCCGCGCGTCATTCCGGGCGTATTGGTACCATAATCGGATCTTGGCCGCAGAGAAACCGTCAGCCGTGGTGTGCCGCGCAGCGGCTCGACGATGCGCAGGACGGAATAGCCGCGGAATATGCGGCCATTGCGCAAAAAGCGCGGCGCGAAATCGAGTATCCGCGCCTCATTGCCGTGTTCATCAGTCAGGATCGTTTCCAGGATGGCGGTATTGCGCAGATAGCGCTGGCGGGCTTCCGTCTGGCGGTCCAGCCGGATGCGCCAGGCGCCGTCGCGGGCATCGGTTCCCCCGCCCGAGCCGCCGACCAGCAACCCGCAAAAGACCGGATCGCCATCCATGCGCGGCACGCACATCCAGTCCAGTCCGCCGTCGCAGTCGATCAGCGCCGCAAGGCTGGCATTGCCAATGACGGCGCGATCGAGGCCCGGATCAGTTCTTTGATCAGCACGGGCGCCGTCAGCGAGTGTTTCTTCTGTCATAAACCTCAGTCTCCTGCGCTTTACGCTGCGGCGAGGTGGGTCAACCAGGCCCGGAAGGTGGCCGGGCTGGCAATTCGTGCAGTGGCAGCGCTCGGGCTGTCCTGCGCTCCGATGCGGATCGAGAGCCCCCCCAGGGCATTGGCCGCCTTAAACATGGCCTCATCGGTGAGGTCATCGCCGGCAGCCAGGGGATGTCGGCTGTTAAACGGCGGCGATGCCATAAGGTTCCGGAGCGCGGCCCCTTTGTCCGCACCGGCGGGGCAAAGTTCGATGACGCATTTCCCCTCCCGCAGCCGGTAGCCGGGCCCTGCAATACGCGCGGCCTCAGCCATGATCCGCTCCGCCTCTCCGCGCAGTTCGGGCGCCTGTCGATAATGCAGGGCGAAGGCGGCTCCCTTATCCTCGGTCAGAAGGCCGAGGCCTCGGGCCGCTGTGTTCATACGGGAAAAGGCTGCCTGAAACGATTGGGTTTCTCTTGTCGGTGCAGCAATCGCGGCAATCCCGACCCCGGCTGCTGTGCCAGGGCGCAGTTCGGCCCCGTGCAGCCCGGCCACAGTGAAATGATGACCGGGGAAATGATGGCCTGGGAACAGGGCGTCGACAAAAGCCACCTGGCGCCCGGTCACCAAAGCCAATGCGCCAGCTGTCCTTCTTTCCAGCTGCAGCAGCAAAGCACGCAGCCCCGGTTCCGCCACCACCTGATCCGGCGTTGCTGCCAGATCGAGCAAAGTTCCATCCAGATCCAGGAAGAGCGCAACATTGCCGGGGTCTGGCAGATTTGGCCCGTCCTCGGTGACCAGGACAGATGTCCGGGACGATAAGTCCGGCGGTTCTGAAAAGCCCTTACCTTCCGGCGGGACTTCCGGTGACGCTTCCTGTCGATTTTTAGCAACCATATCCGGAATAGTGGGCATATCCCACCCGGGTTGCAAACAGGGGCGCGGATCTTCGCCTGGCGATGCACCTGACGACGCAGCCGGGAACGCGTTCAACAGGCGATGCAGGGCCACCCGACGACGGTTTCGCGCCTTGTGTGTTCTTCCTGGGCAGGCTGCGCCACACCGCGCCTCTGACGGGCATAAACCTGCTGATCGCGCAAATCTTGCGCATCCGGGCCGGAGCGACGGGAACAGATCGGTCCTTCGCCAGTTCAGAACCCGACAGCAACAGGAGGACGTTATGTCGACAGCCGCTGAACTGGAGACCAGACTCTGGAACGCCTTGCGCTCGGACCGTGTGCTCATGTTGGGCCTTGCGGGCAAGGATGACGGCCATACCCGGCCGATGACCGCAATCCTCGAGGACGAGGATCGAAGCCCGATCTGGTTCTTCACCAGCATCGACAACGAGATCGTGACTGCAGGTGGCGGGCGCGCAGTGGCGGCCTTTGTTTCAAAAGGCCATGATCTCTTTGCGACGATTCATGGCAAAGTGACCGTCGACACTGATCCGCTGGTGGTTGATCGCCTCTGGAACAGCATGATTGCAGCGTGGTTCGAGGGCAAGGGTGACCCGAAACTGCGCCTTCTGCGCCTGGATCCGGAAGGTGCGCAGATCTGGGAGAACGCCTCCTCGATCCTCGCGGGTTTCAAAGCGCTGTTCGGCGCAGACCCGAAGGAAGATTACAAGAGCAAGGTCGCCTCCGTCCCGTTGCGCTGATGTGGTGCGCTGATGTGGTGCAATGCAAGCGGGGCCGGAACCCGGAAGGCCGCTGAAGATGTGAATGCCCGGCCAAATCAGGCCGGGCGCGCCTTTTGCACGCCGCTGTCAAGGTAAGGCGTACTGAAAGGGCTGGGAGATCACGGGATGTGTGATGGGCTGGCAGGACAGCCATCATAGCCCCGTATCTTCAAAACGCTGATCGGCCGGTTGCCGGGTGGGATCGATCTGTCGGACAGCGTCGAGAACGAATTCTATAGCCTGACGCCTGCGAGATTTTTCGGCCGGCGGTCCGTCAGGCCGGAATGGAAGCTTTCGGTGAGACCAGGGCATGGGTTCTCGTGCGTTTCGACCGGACCCGGACCCGTGACGGTCGCCTTTTGCACCTGCCGCAGGAAGACTGCTGCCAGGCATTGTGCATCCCGCCGACGCTGAAATACCAGAGCGACGGCGGCCCGGGATGGTGGCCACTACCGGATGACGCCACTTTACACATCGTGACTGCACAGCCGGCACCCGCTGCCGGCAGATCGAACAGAAGCAGATGAAGCTGGCGATGTCTGCCGGTGACAGCCGCCACTATCGCCCCGACAAGATCCAGGGGCGGGGTGTCCCGTGCAAGGGCAGTCACCATCCTCGAGGAAGTCCGCAGCCGCTTTCCCCCAGCCCTGGACGAGGCGGCGAGCCAACTGCCCCAGGGGTTTTCCCGCCGCCGTCGTCAAGAGCGTTTCCGCCTGCGCAATATGGCGCAGCCGCAGCCTTCTGGCGCTCGGGGCGCAAATGGCCGGCCGCGCGGCGGGGCCCGGTCAGATCATGCCGCCATTGGCGCGCAGCACCTGGCCGTTGATCCAGCCGCCATCCGGGCCGACCAGGAAGGCGACCACGGCTGCGATGTCTTCGGGGCTGCCGAGCCGTTCGAGCGGGTTCATCTTCGCCAGATGCCCGACAAGCTCGGGCGTTTTGCCATCAAGAAACAGCGCGGTCGCGGTCGGCCCGGGCGCGACGGCATTGACGGTGATCGAGCGGCCCCGCAATTCCTTGGCCAGAATGCCGGTCAGCGTCTCAACTGCGGCTTTGGTGGCAGCGTAAATGCCGTAGGTTTCAAGTTTAAGCCCCACCACGCTGGTTGAAAAATTGACGATGCGCCCGCCGTCGCGCAGGCGTCTTGCCGCCTCGCGCAGGGTGTGGATCGTGCCTCTCAGGTTGATGTCGATCTGGCTGTCGATCAGCGCGTCTTCGCTCTGGCCGATCGGGGCCAGCTTCATGATTCCGGCATTGTTGACGAGAACATCAATACCTCCGAAAGCGGTCTCGACAGTGTCGAACATACGGGTGACAGCGCGGGCATCACTTACATCGGCCTGGACGGTGAGGGCCCTGCCGCCCGCTTTTTCGACAGCGGCCGCAAGCTCTTCAGCAGGCCGACCGAGCCTGCGTAATTGATGACGACGGTGTAGCCGTCGGCGGCAAGGTGACGGGCGATGGCCGCGCCGATGCCGCGAGACGCGCCGGTGACAAGGGCGACCTTATTGGTATCAGTCATTTCATTTCTCCTGTGTTCAGCGTCCATGCGCCGGATTGCAGGAAATATGCGCCTTTCTTTGAATTGAATAATCACCTATGTTTTGGCATCACTATTCCACTGTAGCGAACAAAAGCGGGACGGCATTCGCAGCACCCGCGCGGGAAACAGAGCAGAGACGATGGACCGACTGGACGCGATGCGGCTCTTCACGCGGGTCGTCGAAAGACGGAGCTTCACCCAGGCGGCTTTTGATCTCGACATTCCGCGCTCAACCGCGACCCAGGTGATCCGGCAGATGGAGGACCGCCTCGGAGCGCGGCTGCTTCAGCGCACGACGCGCAGCGTGCGGCCGACCCTCGACGGCGAGGCATATTACCGGTGCTGCATCACAATTCTTGCCGATGTCGAGAATGCCGAAGGGGCTTTTGCCGGTGCAACGCCAGAAGGACCGCTGCGCGTAGATGTACATGGCACATTGGCGCGCCACTTCATTCTGCCAGCCCTGCCGCAGTTTCTGGAGCGCTATCCCGGGATCGCACTTTACTTGAGCGAGGGCGACCGGCTGGCAGATCTTGTGCGCGAGGGGATCGATTGCGTGCTGCGTGTCGGCCAGCCGCAGGACAGCGAGATGATCCTGCGCCGTCTCGCCAGCCTGGCAGAGGTCACCCTTGCCTCACCGGATTATCTGGCCCGGTTCGGCAATCCCGCTGATGTTGACGCCCTTGCCGGCGGCCATCGCATGATCGGATTTCACTCGACTGCCACCGGGCGGCTGATGCCGCTGGAGTTTTCGGTTGGCGGCAAGGTGCGCGAGGTGGTCCTGCCGACAACGCTTACCGTCAATGCCGCCGAAAGCTATGTGGCGGCCGCCAGGCTGGGCCTCGGAGTGATCCAGGTGCCGCATTACCATGCCGAAGCCGCGATTGCTGCCGGCGATTTGGTCGAGGTACTGCCGGCCAGCCTGCCGCCACCCCTACCTGTTTCGCTTCTCTATCCCACCAACCGGCAGCTGTCGCCCCGGGTGCGATTGTTCATCGACTGGGCGGCGCAGCAGTTTGCCAGCGGGCAGCGGGCCTGACACTCGCGCCTGATGCACGGGCCGGGCCCTTGCCGGTATGGGGTTCAGAACGTCCGGCCAAGCATCGTGGCCCGTTCCAGCAGGCCGGAGCGACTGCTTTCTGACCCTGTACTGCCATGCAGAAGCTCCAGAGACGCGTCCGCTATACCGCAATAATTGAGGACGCCCTGCACCAGCTGTGTCTGCATGGCGCTGTCATAGCTGCGCTTCGCATATTGCCCGGCATCGGCTGAGGCGAGGCCGATCATCAGGGCCTTGTTATGTGTCAGTTTGCGCGCGCCATAGGCCCAGTCACGGTTCCAGACCCGGTCGATCCAGCCCTTGCTCGTGGCTGGCAGCGACCACCACCAGACCGGAAACACAAAGGCGAGCGCGTCGTTTCTCGTGACGCGCGCCTGTTCGGCCAGAACGGCGGGGCTGTAGATTTTACCGGGCGCATCACGATCAGGCTCGTCTTCTACGCCCAGGCGCGGATCAAAGCCTTCCGCACGCAGATCGGCGATTTCGGCCTGATGCCCAGCCTCTTGCAGTCCGGCGACAAAACGGTCGAGAACCGCGCCGCAGAACGAATTCCGGCGCGGATGATCAAAAACGACCAGGACGTTCAAATCGGGCCTCCATACTTTTGTGATGCGTCATCTGGCACAGCCGGTTCCGGCAGCGCCCGTGACCGCTCAGGGCAGAATCCAGGGCTGCCGCAGGATGCGGAGAGAGACCTGGTCTCCCGGACGCAGATCCGCGGTCAGGTCGGGGGCCTGCCGCACCAGAATTCGGGCACCGGATGCGAGGCAGACCAGGATTTCGACGACTGGTCCCAGGAACACGATGTCGGTAATGGTGCCGGTCAGGGCGGCGGTTCCGGGGTCGCTGCGCAGAACGGTGAAATCTTCGGGCCGGAACAGGGCCGCGCCCTTGCCAGGCTGAAAGCCTGGCGTTCCGGTGGAATCCTCACCCGCCAGGGCGACAGCAGGGTGCGCCTCGCCAAACATCTCTGCCGGCAAGAGGTTCGAATGGCCGACAAAGCCCGCGACAAACGCGCTGCCTGGCTTCTGGTAGATCTCTCCTGGCGTCGCGAACTGTTCGACCGTGCCATTGTGAAAGACCGCGATGCGATCAGAAAGCCGCATCGCCTCTTCCTGATCATGGGTGACGTAAAGGATCGTGGCGCCGGTGCTGTCATGGATCCGTCTGATCTCGCGCTGCAGATCCAGTTTCAGGCTCTGATCCAGCGCGGCCAGCGGTTCATCCATCAGCAGCATCTCCGGCTCGTAGGCCAGGGCGCGCGCCAGGGCGACCCTTTGCTGCTGCCCGCCCGAAAGAGCAGTCGGCCGGCGATCCGCGAATTCCTCAAGCCGCACAAGCGCCAGCATCTCCTCGAGCCGCCGCTTTTGCCGCTGCCGGTCCCATTTGCGCATCTTCATCGGAAAGGCGATGTTTTCTGCGACAGTCAGATGCGGGATCAGCGTGTATCTCTGGAAGACCATGCCGATATTGCGCAGGTTCGGCGCCACTGGCAGCAGCGAGTCACCCGCAAGCCGGATATCCCCGGTGCTGGGTGTTTCAAGCCCTGCGATCATATAGAGCAGCGTCGATTTGCCCGAGCCGGACGGGCCCAGAAAGGTGACGAATTCGCCGCGTCCGATCTCCAGGCTGACATCGCGCACGGCAATGCTTTGGCCAAAAGATTTGCTGAGCGCGTCAATTGAAAGCCAGGCTGTCATCTGCCCCTCCGGGTCAGGATTGCCGCGATCAGCAGCAGGATCAGGGAAAAGGCCAGCACCATCGTCGAGGCCACCGCAATCACCGGCGTCAGGTCCTGGCGCAGCGTGGTCCAGAGCTTGACCGGCAGGGTTTGCAGGTTCGGGCCCGCCATGAAGATCGAGATGACGATCTCGTCCCAGGAAATCAGGAAGGCGAAGATCACCGCTGTGATGATGCTGAGACGAATGGACGGAAAGGTCACATGCAGCCGCGCCCGCCAGCGGCTGGCGCCGCAAAGGACGGCTGCGTCCTCAAGCGAGGGATCAAAGCTGTTCAGCCCGTTCACAAGGATGATCACGGTGAAGGGCAGGGCCACGATGGCATGGGACAGCACGAAGCCAATGAATGTGTCATTCAGCCCGGCCCGCAGCGCGAGAGAATAGATCCCCACGGCCAGAACGACCACCGGCAGCACCATCGGCATCAAAAGCAACATATGCAGCCACCAGGCCCCGCGCAGCCTGCCGCGGCTCATCGCAAGGGCTGCACCCAGACCGAAGACCACCGCGATCACCGCCGCAGCAAGCCCGACCCGCAGGCTGGCACCGAGGGCCGCAAACCAGCCGGGATCGGCGAAAAACGCCTCATACCATTTCAGCGTCCATCCCGGCGGCGGGAAGATCAGCCAGCGGGACGATCCGAAGGACAAAAGCACGATGAAAACGACCGGCAGCAGCAGGAAGGCGGCCACCAGAAGCCCGATCGCAACCAGGACCCAGCGGAGGGCGCCGAGATGGCGGAAATCCAATAACATCAGCGGCCTCCCTTTGCGGAGCGCAGCGGGTCGAACAGGCGCAGTTGCAGGGCATAGGCCGCAAGCGTGATGGCAAAGAGGATAAAGGCTGCCGCCGCGCCGAGGCCCCAGCGAAGCAGGGATTGCACCAGATGCACGATCAGCTCGGCCAGCATCATGGTTGAACTGCCGCCCAGCATCACGGGCGTGATGAAATAGCCCAGCGACATGACAAAGACCATCAGGGCGCCCGCCGCGATCCCCGGCGCGCAGGCCGGCAGGAAGACATGCAAGAAGCACTGCCATCGGTTTGCGCCGCAAAGCGCGGCGGCCCGCAACAGGCCCGGCTCGATCGCGCGCATCGTGCTGAGCAGGGGAAAGATCACGAAAGGCAGCAGGATATAGGTCATGCCGATCACGACCCCGGTCATATTGTTGACAAGGCTCAGCGGCTCCGAGATGAGGCCAAGCCCTTTCAGCATCCGGTTGATCACGCCATTGGACTGCAACAGGATCAGCCAGGCAAAGCTGCGCGTCAGCAGGCTGGTCCACATCGAGATGAAGATCAGCCCCAGAAGCGCCATGCCCCAGAACCGGTTTGAAACCGCAATCAGCCAGGCGACGGGAAAGCCTATCAGCACCGTCACCACGGTCACCACCGATGCGATGGTGAATGTGTTGAGCAAAACCGTGCGATAGGCCCCCGATTGCAGCAATTCGGCATAATTCCCGAGCCCGGCTTCGGGCTCGAGAATGCTTCTGGCCAGCAGCAGCGCGACCGGCAGGATGAAGAAAAACAGAACCAGAAGCAGCGCCGGAACCGCAAGGGTCGCGGTCGCTCCCCCAAGCCTTGCGCGCAGCCCCGCGCCCCGGCCCCGGGAGGCAGGGCCGGACAGTGGCACGGAGCGGGTCTCGTCAGGGCCTGTCTGCATCTGTTTTTCCCCTCATGACGGATCAGCCTGCCTGCCACTCATACCAGCGCGCGCTGATTGCGTCGCGATTTGCGGCCCACCAGGCGATGTCCAGCGGCACATTCTGCGCTGCATGTTCACTGGGCTGATAGGGCAGGATCTCTGCCGCCAGCTCAGGGATCGCGCCGGGATTGGTCGGCCCATAGGCCGAGAGATTGGCCATGCGGGCCTGGCCTTCTGCGCTGCCCGCATAGGCAAGAAAGCGCATCGCCGCCTCTTTGTTCGGCGTGCCTTTGGGCACGACCAGCACATCGGCCGCGACCAGGTTCTGATCCCAGGAGATGCCGATATCCAGCCCATCCTGGATCAACGACCAGAGACGCCCGCTCCAGAGCATCCCGATCTTGGTCTCGCCCGAAGCGACCAGCTGCTGCGATTCCGCGCCGCTGCTGTACCAGACGATCTGGGATTTGATCTCGTCGAGTTTCCTGAACGCGCGGTCCAGATCGAGGGGATAGAGATCCTCGGGCTTTACGCCATCTGCCAGCAGTGGCACCTCCAAGAGGCCCGGCCCGACCCATTTGTAATAGGCGCGTTTGCCCGGGAATTTTTCGAGATCGAAAAGATCCGCCCAGCCTGCGGGCTCGGTATCGAAGCTGTCTTTGACAAAGCCGAGCACATGGGTCGAGACATAGCTGCCGATGGTGTAATCGGTCACAAAGCGCGGGTCATGCGAGTCGCGGTCGATGATCGAGAAATCCAGTTTCTCCAGCAGCCCCGCATTGCCGGCAAAGACGCCGAAGTCATGTTCGACATCAACCACGTCCCAGGTGACATTGCCGGCCTCGACCATCGCCTGCAGCTTGCCGTAATCCGAGGGCCGCCGGGGCCACTTTGATCCCGGTCGCCTCGGTGAAGGGGCCGATCCATGCCTCTTCCTGCGCGGCCTGGGTGGTGCCGCCCCAGCTGATGAAATTGACCACTTTACCATCGGCCAGGGCGCTGCGCGCGCCGATCAGGGCCAGTGCGGTGCCCGAGCCGAGAGCGGCAAGGAGAGAACGTCGGTTTATCATGGGTTTCTGTCCTGTTTTCGGTATGAGGGGAAATCAGCCGAGGATCCGGCGATAGTAATCCAGCCAGTTCTGGCCGAGGAAATCGTCGATCTGCTCCTCGGTCCATTTGCGGCGCGCAAGCTCATCGGCAAGGCGCGGCAGGTCTGCGGGCGTGCGCATCCATTCCGGCCAGACCGGCGGCACCACCGGCGCCCAGTCATAGGTCGACCGCCCGGTCCGGACCTGACGGATATAGGACAGCGGGCGCCGCCAGACGAAATCGGTGCCAAGCCCCAGCGATTTATGGCCAACCACCGAAGCCGCATGTTCGACCATATCGACAAAGGTCTCCAGCTTGCAGTCAATCCCGCCGGGAAGCATCGCGGGAAACAGCACCATCCCGAACATGCCGCCGGTTTCGGCCACCTTCTTCAGCACATCATCGGATTTCAGCCGATGGGTCAGCTCGAATTTATGGCCGTATTTCGTGCCGAAACTTGACGGGTTGGAATGGGTGACGGCGATCGGCTGGCTCGAATGCTCGATACTGTCCAGCGTGGTGCGCAACCCGCAATGCGACACATCGACGATCATCCCGAGGCGGTTCATCTCGGAAATTATCTTCTTGCCGTAAAGCGACAGCCCGCTGTCATTCGGCTCCAGACAGCCCGAACCCGCCAGGCCCTGGTGATTATAGCTCATCTGCAGGCAGCGAATGCCCAGGTCATAGAAGATCTCGACCAGCGCCAGGTCATCTTCCAGCGGCAGGGTGTTCTGGAAACCGAGGATGACGGCGGTGCGGCCGCTTTCGGCGATCCGGGTGATGTCATCGGCGGTCCGGGCCTGCTCGATCAGATCGGGATGGTGCCGGAAGGCACGCCGCCAGCGCGACAGGGCGGACAGCGCGTCACGTGTGTTGTCGAAGGTATAGTTCATGCAGGTGGTATGAACACAGGACAATCCGCCGCGGTTCCATTCCTGAAAAACCTCGACATCGCATTCATCGGCCTGCAATCCGTCAATCAGGATGCGGCGCTTTTGGGGGGTGAGTTCGGACATGGTTGCCTCGTCGGGTCAGGATTTGCGGGTCAGGATTTGAAGGTGTCAGAAGAAAGGGGCGGTGATGGATTCCGCCGCAAAACTGCGCTGGATCGCGGGGCGCTCGACCAGAGTGTCGAGATGGCGGGCCAGGTCTGGGAAGCTGCGGGTGGGTGTTGAGAGCAGGCGGCACCAGCGCCCGAGGAGCAGCAGGTAAAGATCGGCAATCGAAACCCGCTCGCCCGCGAGCGCGCTCCGCCCCTGCAAGGCCGCATCCAGCACGGTCAGATGGCGCAGAAGATGCTCCTCCATCCGCTCCCGATAGGCGGGCTCGTCTTGGGGCGGCACATAGAATTCGGGGCGGTAATACTGCCAGAAATCCACCTGGACCGTATTCGTAAGAAAGGTCAGCCATTGATAGGTCAGGGCCCGCTCGCGGCTGCCAGGCGCGGCGATCAGACCCGCCTCGGGATGACGGTCTGCCAGATGCAGGCAGATCGCCGCCGCCTCGAACAGCGTCAGATCGCCATCGACGAGCGTCGGAATTCTTCCATTCGGGTTCAGCGCCAGATAGTCCGCACTTTGATGCTCGCCCTTTTTGCGGTCGACGAGGATCAGCTCATAGGGCGCCCGATTTCGTTCAGCACAAAATGGGGCGCGAGACTCGCAAGTCCCGGCGCGTAATAGAGTTTGTACATTCTGGGGTGTCCTCAGCTCAGGCCGGTATTTTGCGGCGGATCGGCCTGCCATCGCGGTTTCATATCGAGGCGCTCCAGCATCCGCAGATGCGAATGCCGCGCCTCGTCATAGGCTTTCGCGGCATCAACGAGCTGCGGGTGACCGTCCGCCCAGACGAGGACGCCGTTGACGATCACCCTGTCGACCGATTTTGACCCGCAATTATAGACCAGCGACTGCACCGGATCAGACCATGGATGCGCCTCGGGCAGATCGGTGCTGCGGATGACGATATCGGCGTATTTCCCCGGTTCCAGCGAGCCAAGATCGGCTGCCATTCCCACCGCTTTCGCACCGCCGATGGTGGCCAGTTCCAGCACATCCATCGCGGTCATCTGCTGGCCGTCGCCCTTGGCGCGGGTGCCCAGAAGCGCGACAAGCCCCTGAAACCCCACATCATAGCGACAGCCGGAGGCAACACCGTCGCTGGCGAGCGAGACATTGGCGCCGTGGCGGCGCATCTCGAGATGCCTTGCATGTTTTGCCGCCTGCGCGCCCAGATTCATCGAGGTCACCGGGCACCAGACCGCCGTCACCCCGGCTTCTGCCGCCAGCTTCGCCTCATCGGGATCGAGATCATTCATATGGCTGAACGTCATATTCTCGCCCAGCAAACCGTGATCGGCATAATGGCAGATCGCCCGTTTCCCCAGGCGCGCGGCATCGGCCCCGGCATCATGGTGGTCAAAGGACTGATGCATGGTCAGGATCACGCCATTTGCATCCGCGACCGACTTTGCCGCCTGAAGCAGTTCGTCCGAGGCCGAACCCAGCCCGAAAACCACGACACAGCCGCGGATCAGCGGCTCTTTCACCGCCGTATTGCGCTTCAGCTGGCCACCCAAGAGATCAAGGCTGCGGTCCAGATCGCGCGCGGCCCGCGACATGTCGTAAACGCCATCGCTGATCGGCAGATCCCACAGGAACGGATCCCCGATAAACCCCCTGATGCCGAGCTCAGCGGCAGCTTCGGCGGCGGCATCGGCATATTTCAGCGTTCCGGCCTCAAGAAAGCAGGTCGTGCCATTCGAGAGCATTTCGAGGCAGTTGAGCATGGTCGCCGCGCGCTCATCGGCAAGATCGGAGAGGTCCCACCACCGGCGCAGCACATTCATCATCGTGCCGGTTTCCAGCGTATCCGGCAGCGCGCCCCGGGCGGTGTTCATGAAATGCACATGGGTGTCGATGAAACCGGGATGAACCGTGCCGCCTCTGGCGTCGATCACCTTATCCGCGCGGTAGCGGGTAAGGAGCTCCGCCTCTGGCCCGACATCAACGATACGCCCGCCACTGATCGCGATCGCCCCGTTGGGCAGGCAGCGCCGGCCGGCATCCATGATGATGACAAAGCCGTTGCGGATCAGACTATCGACAGGCAGCTGCTCCATGACATAGGCTCCACAAAGGCTGTTTCCTGTGGCACCCCTTTGGAAGGCGCGCCGCTTCTCTCCAATCATAGGGGGTCAGCCGGGTCGCTCAAATACTTATTACGACTTTGTTGATAGATATTTCGTATCAATAGCGTCGGGGGAGGAGCCGGCCATGATCAGACAATCCCAGCCGGCAGTTTTGCTGTAACGGCCCGCGTTGCCTTGCCAAAGCTTTCGTGGGGAGGTTTTCCGGCACCCACTGCCACAGTGCGGGCCCGACTCGGGGCCTGATCACGGATCGCATCGATGATTGACATGACAGCCGGGCTGCTGGCGGCCGCCTCAGGGAAAACCGCGTGCAACGTGCTGACGGCCGTCAGATCCGGCGGGCACAGGACCGCGACCCCTCTCGTTACGGCGGCCACGCTTTCCGGGACAAGGCTGTACCCGCAACCGGCCGATACCAGCGCGACCATTGTCAGGGTGGAGCCCACGACCTGCGACACCTCGGGCGAGAATCCGGCGGTCATGCAGGCCCCCATGACGGCATCGAAATAGCCCGGTCCGATATCGCGGGAAAAGAAGACAAAAGGCTCGACGGCCAGATCTGCCAGCCGCAGCGTCGGATCGCCGACCCGGGATGATCTTCGGCCAGCACAAGGACGAGACGGTCAACGGACACCTCTTCCGTCACAAAACCAGGCGCACGCCAAGGGCCCCGGATCAGGGCGATATCCAGTTCGCCTTCCAGCAGCATCTCGCCCTGGCGCACCGAATTCGCCTCGGTCAGACGAAGCTCGGTTTCGGGCCAGGCCTCGCGGAAGACTTTCAGGATCCCCGGCAGCAACACCGAGGACGAGCTGACAAAGCCGAGGCGGAGCGTCTCGCCTTCGGCACGCTGCACGGCCCCGAAAGCGATCTCGGCGGCCTTGAGCGCGCGCCGCGCATGGGGAAGGAGCCGGCGCCCTGCAGGGGTCAGCCTGACCCCTTTTGTGTCACGGTTGAACAGTGCCTGCCCGACATAATCCTCAAGCTGGCGGATCTGCTGGGACAAGGGCGGCTGCGAGATATGAAGCTTTTGCGCTGCATTGCGGAAATGCAGCTCCTCCGCGACGGCGACGAAATATCTAAGCTGACGCAGATCCATATTTCATCAACTCCCTTGCGGCAGAATATGAGATGGGCGGGGACGCGGAATTCCAGGCTGCCCCGGTGAAGGCGCTGACTATAGGGCCGGATCCGGGCGCCAGCCACCTGGGGTCCCGGAACCATGTTCTCTTCTTCTTCGCTTGCATAGCGTTAACCTGCTAAAGGTTGCCAGCATCGCAAAACTGGACACGATCTGACCGGAACAGTTGCGCCGGTGACAGATTTCTCATGCAGCGCGCCGCCCGCACTGAAGGGCGCGGTCACTGACGATACCTTTCCCCGAAATCCCACCCGCAAGCGCCCTGCAGGCCGCTTGCGGGTGGGAAGACAGGTTCTGGCCTGCGCCCCTGACGCCTCAGGCCGGCAGGCTGCCGCTGTGCCGGCGGAGCATCGGGCGCAGCAGGATCGGCAGGAAGATCGCCGTGCCGATGAGGGTGGTGACGATCTCGGGGGCGACCAGCAGGACGGCGGCGATCGCGAGGAGCCAGCGCTCCCACACATAAAGCCGGTCGGTCAGATAATCCGGGAAAGCCGCCGAAAGCGCGATGATCCCCAGGGCACAGCCATAGACCGCAAGGGTGAATTCCGACCATGAAAAGTTCTGCACCATGATCAGCATCGAGGGCGAGAAGACGAAAGGCACCATGACCTTGCCCATCGAAAGCCGGAACGCGGTGTTGCCGGTGGTGAAGGGGTTCGAATTCGCAATCCCCGCCGTGGCATAGGCACAAAGCGCGACCGGCGGCGTGATGTCGGCAAGGATGCCGTAATAGAAGACGAAGAAATTCGCCACGATCTGCTCGACACCCAGCATGGCAAGGATCGGCGCCGCGACCGTCACCATGATCAGATAGTTCGCCGTGGTGGGAACGCCGGTCCCCATCACGATACAGACGATTGCGGTCAGCAAAAGCGTCAGCAACAGGGTCAGGCCCTCGGGTGTCATGATACCGAAGGGGATCCAGGCAGACAGCGATCCGGCCCAGTCGCCTGCGGTCTGGGTGACGATATAAGCCACCTTGAACGACACACCCGTCAGGGTGAAGACGCCGATAATGATGCCGACCGTGGCCGCCGCCGCCCCCACCGCCAGCGCCAGCGCATATTTCGCGCCGACCACAAAGGCCGCGAAGATATCGGCAATCGTCATCCGGTTGCGCGGATTGACGAGACCGATGATGATGCAGAACGTGATCCCCCAAAAGGCGGCAAGGTAAGGCGTATTGCCGTTCATCAGCACGCCGACCAGCACGAAGAACGGGAAAAGCGTCGGCCAGTCGCGCCTGAGGATCGACCAGATTTTCGGCATCTCATCCCGGCTCAGCCCGCGCAGGCCCTGACGTTTGGCCTCGAAATGAACCTGCATCAGCACGCCGAAAAAATGCATGAAGGCCGGCACCAGGGCCGCGATCATGATATGGGTATAGGGGATGCCGAGGAATTCGATCATCAGGAAGGCGGCGGCCCCATGATGGGCGGCGTGATCTGCCCGCCGGTTGAGGCGGCGGCCTCGACAGCGGCGGCAAAGTGGCGCTGATAGCCGACCCGCACCATGGCGGGTATGGTCAGCGCGCCGGTTGTGACCGCATTTGCGATCGACGAGCCGGTGATCGTTCCCATCATCGCCGATGAGAGCACCGCGACCTTGGCAGGCCCGCCGGCATAGCGCCCGGCAATCGAGGTGACGGCATCGATGAACAGCTGGCCAAGCCCCATCCGGGTCGCCAGCACCCCGAACAGCACGAAATGGAAAACATAGGTCGCCACCACGCCCACCGGCATGCCGTAAATGCCCTGGCTCGTCAGATAGAGGTGGTTCACCAGCGCCGACCAGCTTGCGCCGGGATGGACCAGCATCCCGGGCATCTGGCGGCCGAAAATCGCGTACAGGATCATGAGCGCGGCAATCACCGGCAACGGCCACCCCATCGAGCGGCGGGTCGCCTCAAGCAGCACGACGATCAGCGTGGTGCCCATGACCAGATCCGGCATCGAGGGATTGCCGACCCGGAAGGCCAGCTCCGGGAAGACCCAGGGCACATAAAGCGTCGAGACGGCAGCGGCCGCCTTCATCACCCAGTCGTAAATCGGAATTCCCGCCGGGCGCCAGAGACTGGAGCGGTGCAGCCGGTCGTCGGCACGCCGGGCGGCAAACACCAGAAAGATCAGCGCCAGCACGAAAGACATATGGATGGCGCGATGCGTCACCTCGCGCATCAGGCCAAAGCCGGCGGTGTAATAATGAAACGCCGAAAGACTGAAAAGGGCCACGGCCGCCAGGCCGACTGTGAATTTCTCTTCCAGCGCGCGGGCTTCTGCCTCGTCAGGCCGGATGTCGCGGGGCTCTGCCGCCCCTTGTCTGTGCGGATCGCTCATCGGAACTCTTTCTGTTCTGGAGGTTGGCACGGAAAGACGAAAGCACGGCAGGTCGCGGCGCCGCGAGCAGAGGGGCGGGGTTTAACCACCCCGCCCCAGGCTTCGTCTTTCAGGGCAGATCACTCAGCGGCGGGGATCCCGAGGCCTGCCTCGCGGTAGAACCTTTCGGCGCCCGGATGCAGCGGAATGCCAACGCCATCCAGCGCATGGTCCAGCACGATTTCCTTGCCTTTGGCGTGACCCGCATCCAGAAGCGCCCGCGAGTTCTTGTTCCAGACCGCTTTGGTGATCTCCTAGATCAGGTCTTCGGGCTGAGAGGCACCGGTGATCCAGAGCGCGCCCACCGCCAGCGTCGCCACATCCTGATCAACACCCTGATAGGTGCCTGCCGGAATGGTGTTCGGCGCGAAGAAACCATAATCTTTCAGCACGCCCTCGGCCTCGGGGCCGGTCAGCGGAACGATGGTAATGTCGCGGCTGGTCGCCAGCTCGGCAATCGCCCCGGCGGGGAAGCCACCCACGAAGAAGAAGGCGTCCATATGACCGTCACGCATCAGATCGGCGGCCTGGTTCGGCTTCAGATATTCCGGGGTGATGTCAGCTTCCGAGAGGCCCCAGGCCGCAAGGATCAGCTGTGCATCGACCAGCGTGCCCGAGCCAGGCTCGTCCAGCGAGACCTTCTTGCCCCTGAGGTCAGCAACCGAATTGATCCCGGAGCCGGCCCGCGCCACCAGGTGGATCGATTCCGGGTAAAGGTTTGCGATGGCACGCAGCTCGGTCACCGGCTCCTGGCCATCGAAAACGCCGGTGCCGGTCCAGGCCCAATAGGCCACGTCGGATTGCGAAAAGCCCGATTCAATCGCGCCGCCCTTGATGCCGTTGACATTTGCGACCGAGCCGTTCGAGGCGATTGCAGTGGCCACGAGGCCTGGCGCGCCGCAGCTGCCCCCCTCGTTGCAGGCCCGCGAGCCGGGCGGGTTCGAGATCGCGTTGGCCAAAAGCCCGCCGATCGGGAAATAGGTTCCGGCGGTGCCGCCGGTTGCGATGCGGAAGAAGCTGATCTCCTGCGCCGACGCCCCCGAGGCGCCAAATGTGAGTGCCGCTGCCACCAGCAGTCTGGTAAGTCTGCCCACCATTAATTCGTTCTCCCTGTTATTATTTGTGCAAGGAAGGCTAGCGGCAGGTTCCCCATGTAACATCCCGTGAATCCATTGAATGCGCACTGTAGCGACCCGTGCCACTGCTGCGGTGTGGTTTTGCGCAGCTGGCGCGCCCCTTCGGGCACCGGTCGCAGGCTGGCGTGTGGGGCTCAAATGGCCCGCTGACCAGATGAGCCCGACGAGATCAGGACGGCAGATCGAAGCCTCGCGCATCCATGTCCCGCCGGGTGACCTGACCTGCGTCGCAGTGTTCCAGCCTATCCTGGAGCGATCATCACCATTTAAGCCGGCAGCAGTGCGCATTTCCGGGTGCCAGAGTTGATCGGTCACATCCATCAGATTCTGATGATCCCGCAACAGTATGAGCGCCCGTATGTTAAGCGCCAGAAAAACGACGCACCAATGCCAAGGCAATTGTCACCACGGCTCGCCAGCCCGGAATGCGCTTTGTGCCTACGAAAACCGACCGGCAGCAGGCCCGTGCTATGCTGTGCCGCGCCAGGGAACGCCTTTCGCACCAAAGAACCGAACTATTAAATACGGTGCGCGTCGTTCTTTATGAGTTCGGCTTTGTGGTTCGGCAGGCCTCAGGCACATCGGTCGTGTGAACGCTGTTCTTGATACAGGTGAAGCAGCGGTCGCTCGGTGCGTGAGCGGAGAATTCCCAGATCTTCTGCGACACACTGCAGAACAAACAGCCTGTACCGACCAGAGAGCCGGGCGGCTTTCCGGTGGTGCCGAGGCGGCGAAGCATCTGCAGGCCGTGCCGGGGCAAGGCCCAATCACCGCCCTGGCATTCGAGGCCTTCGCAGCGGACATGAAGGCTTTTCGTCGGGCCGCGACTGCGCGGCCTGGCTGGAACGATCACGCCTCCCGCAAGCTTCCAGGCCGGAGAGAATGCTTGCAAGAAAGCCGCGCGTTCTGGTCGCAATTTCCGTGGCCCATAAAATGGCGCGCGCCATTTGTGACATAATAACGAAACAACAGGACTATGGGATCCCTGCTGCCGCTACGGCCTGATCCGGGCGCCTCGCCCGGACCTAAGCGGGATGCAAGCCTTCAAGGATCCGCTGAAATGCCAGCTGGCCGGGATCGGCAAGTCCGACCGAACGCTCTCCAAACATCCGGGCCCGGCCGAGAAGACAGGGTCGGGACCGAAATGCCTCGACGACCTCGCCTGCGCTGGCGGTTGCGACGCGCGCCATCTGCTCCGGTGGCACCCCGACAAGCGATCTCGCCACTGCGTCGAGACTGTCAAGCACCGTCTTGTCACCCAGATTTCCCTTGCCGCGCGCCATCATCGCATCCCGCCCCCTCCGACGAGGGCCGGAATCCGGGCGGGATCAAGGCTGTCAGTGCCCTTCAGCTCCCGCGCTGCCGACATGAATCCAGTTGCAATCAGCGTGCCATAGGAGGAGGACGACACCCGCTGAAAGGCCTTTGCCACTTCCAGAAGTGCCAGACCGAAATCAGCCGGGAGATCGATCCGCGCCGCCTCGGCAAATCCATTGGCGACGGTGATCCCCAGATCGCCGTCGCCAAGTTCGCCATCGGCGCGGCAAAGTTCATCCGAAAAGCCGGCGGTATAGGCTGCCACCCGCTCCAGCCCCGCTTTCAGATCGGCAACCGTAATCATGCGACGCTCCAGAAGGCACAATGCGCCGGCGCCTTCAGCCAGCGCTCCAGATCCGCGTCCAGTTTAAGTACCGTCAGTGTCAGGCCGGTCATCTCCATCGAGGTGGCGTAACGCCCGATCAGCAGCCCGGCTACAGTCACCCCGATAGCGTCGAGCCTGGCCCTGAGACGGCGGTAAAGGATATAAAGCTCCTCTTGCGGGTAGCCCCCAGCGAATTGACCAGAAGCGCGATGCGCGCCCCCGCTTCAAGCGGCTGATCAGAAACCAGCTGATCCAGCATCTCATCGGCGATCTCATCGGCGGTTTTGATGGCTGAGCGGTAAATGCCGCGCTCGCCATGAATACCCATGCCCATTTCCATCTCATTCTCGCCCAGCTCGAAAGTGGGTTTGCCATGCTGCGGAATGATGCAGGGCGTCAGCGCCATGCCGATCGACACGAGATTATCGGCGGCCTTTTGTGCAGCGGCGGTCACGCCGGCGAGGTCAAGCCCTTCATCCGCAGCGGCTCCGGCGATTTTGAAGGCGAAAACCATGCCACCGACACCACGGCGCTTGGCAGCCTCGCTCCTCGGGGCCGATACCACGTCATCGGTCAGAAGAACGGTCGATGTGGAAATGTCATTCTCCAGATCAACCATCTCGCAGGCCATGTCGAAATTCATCACATCGCCACCGTAATTGCCGTAGAGGCAGAGCACGCCTTTGCCGCGATCGGCAAGCCGGATCGCCTCGGCCATCTGTTCCGCCGAAGGGCTGGCGAAGACATCCCCGACCGCGCAGGCTGAAAGAAACCCCTCGCCGACATAGCCGGTGAAAACCGGCAGATGGCCCGAGCCCCCCCCGGAGACGATACCGACCTGGCCCTCGGCCGCGCCGCCGGCGCGCGCCACCACCCGGCGCGACGGCTGGGCATAGATGTCCGGATGGGCGAGGATCATGCCCTCAAGCATCTCATCAACGTAATGCGCGGGCTGGTTCAGGATTTTCTTCATCGTGGCGTCCTCCCGGGGTCTGTGGTTCTGGTTTTTCTGCGTCACGCCCGGCTGCGGATGCTGCGCGCCTGCCAGCGCTCCATCGCGATGGGCAGTGCTGTTCCGATGATGATCAGAGCGCCGACCACCACTTTCTGCCAATAGGACGGCACACCCACCATCAGAAGGCTGGTATTGATCATGGTGATGACCAGAACACCCAGCATCGTACCGACCACCGTGCCGTAGCCGCCCGTGATCCGCGCGCCACCTAACACGACAGCTGCGATGACATTCAGTTCCTGCCCGACCAGATCGAAAGGGTTCGCCATACGGGCCAGCGTCATATGGGTTATCCCGGCAATCCCGGCAATTGCCCCTGCCATCACGAAGACAGCAACCTTGACCCCCGCCACATTGATCCCAAGCCGCCGCGCGCCTTCCTCTGAACCGCCGATCGCATAGACCTTGCGGCCAAATATTGTGAATCGCAGAATAAGCCCGACCAGAACTGAGACAGCTGCGAGGGCCCAGAAGGCCTTTGGCAGCGAGACCATCTGGCCCATCTCATTCTCGATCCGCACAATATTCGAGCGTGCAAAGCTGACCACTTCGCGCGGCATATTGGTGACATAGACTGTGCCAAGGAAGGTCAGAAGCGCACCGCGGATCAGGCTCATGGTGCCCAGCGTCACAATCAGCGTGTTCAGCCCGAACCCGCCAACCAGAGTTCCGTTTATCAGGCCGAGCAGAGCCCCGATCAGCGCCCCCATCGCAAACCAGGCCCAGATCGACAGGCCGGGATCAATGGCCATGATAAGTTTTGCGGTTGCATACATCGCAAAGGCACCGATGGCCGTGCACGAGACGTCAATCCCCCCGGCGCAGAGCACCAGCATCACCCCGATGGCGAAAATTCCGGTCACCAGCCCGTTGCGGGTGATGTCGATCAGCGTGGCTGCGGAAAAAAAGGCCGGGTTCAGGGCGCCCAGAAACAGCGCCAGAGCCAGCGCCATTGCCATGACCACCCCTTGGGGTGAGCGCAGGGTTCGGGTCAGAATGCCTGTCATATTGCCCATCAGTTTTCCTGCCGGATCAGCGGTCATGCGGCGCTCTCTCCTTGCGGATGATCGGCGGTGACGGCCGCATAGATTTCGTCTTCAGTGACGGATTCAGCGTCGAAAGTGGCGGTCAGACGGCCCCCGGTCATGACCCTGATACGGTCGGACAGCGCCATTGCCTCGTAAATGTCATCGGTGACCACCAGAACCGCACAGCCCTGACGCGAAAGCGCCAGCACCAGTTCATGGATGGCCCGTTTCGAGCCGACATCGACGCCGACGGTTGGCCCGTTCAGGATCAATAGCTTCGGGTCGGTTTCCATCCAGCGTGCCAGAACCACCTTCTGCGCATTGCCGCCCGAAAGGGTCGAAATATTCGGTCCCGGCCCGGGCGCGCGGACCGAGAGGCGCCGGATCGCATTGCTTGTGCGGGCTGCCATGGATCTGAGGCTGAGGAACGGGCCGCGCAGGTCACGCTCCATGGTTGCCACGCCGAAATTATCCCGGATCGGCTGGTCGGCGAACAGGGCCTCGGTCAGCCGGTCTTCGGGAACATAGGCGATACCGCGCGCCATGGCATCTTGCGCGGAGCGCAGGCGGATCACCCCGGATGCGTCCTCAATCGTGCCACTGTCGGGCTGCAACAGGCCAAACAGCGACAGGGCCAGCGGCGTGCGCCCCGAGCCGAGCAGGCCAACAATCGATGTGATCTCGCCAGGATGCAGATCAAGATCCACACCCTCATAATCGCCCCGACGCGTCAGACCGCGCAGCCGCAGAACCGGCGCCGCTGCAGCGACCGGGCTCCGCGCCAGGCGCTGGCTGTCGATGGGCGCCCCGACATCGCTTCGACAAGGCCGGCTGGCCGGAATGCCGTAATTGGCCCCGCGACAACCGCCTTGCCGTCGCGCAGCACCGTGACCGTATCGCAGACCGCGAAAACCTCTTCGATCTTGTGAGACACGAAAAGAAAGGCAACGCCATCGGCCTTCAGCTGGCGCACGATCCCGAACAGCTGCGCCACCTCGGCCCGGGTCAGGGCGGTGGTCGGCTCGTCCATCACGATGATGCGCGCTTCGTTTGCCAGGGCGCGGGCAATGGCCACGACCTGTTTTTCGGCCACGGGAATTTCCTCCAGCACCCGGTCAGGATCAAGGCTGACCCCCATCCGCGCCAGGACCTCCAGCGCCAGAGCCCTGCTACGGCGCGCCGAATAGACCCTTGCCCCCGACGAAAGCGCTGACAGGAAAGAGATGTTTTCATGGACTGTCAGATTGGGCAGCAGCGAAAAATCCTGCCAGATCACCGAAAGGCCATCGCAATCGCCGCGCGCGCGCCTTTTGGTGCGCGCTTGCCGTCGAACAACACCTCGCCCGCATCGGCGGCAATGACCCCCGAGAGGATCTTGATCAGGGTTGATTTGCCCGACCCGTTCTCGCCGGCAAGACAGCGCACCTCACCCGGCCAGAGCGTGAAGCCGACCCCTTCCAGCACCGGGATTGGCCCATAGGCCTTGGCAAGGTTTCGCAGGTCCAGCAGGGGAACGGGTGAGGGCATGGAAATATCCCGAAGGGCAGAGCGCGCGCCCTGCCCGGACCAAACCGGGCAGGGCCTGAAACGGATCAGAAGTTGTAATCGCCCATATTCGCCGAGGTCACATCTTCCCAGGCCTGGCCATAGATCACATGGCCATCGACCTTGACGTCATTATAGCCGGGGATCCCCAGGTCATCGCCGGTTTTGACCGCCTGCCCCTCGATCGCCATGACCGCCAGCTTGTTCATCGCCTCGCCGGCCTTGGCGGATCCCAGAATGAAATCATGCTGATGGTGCCCGCCTCGAGATAGGGGCCGCGAGACCGACACCAGCGAGGTGCCGACAATGTCACCTTGCCTTCAAGCCCGGCTTCCTCAACTGCGAGGGCGGCGCCAACCACATCCTCACCGGCGACCCCTGGATGCCCTTGAGGTTCGGATAGGTGCGCAGCAGTTCCTTGGTTTTGGCATAAGCGGTCTGCTGCTGTTCGTTCGATTCCACCTTGCCGCCAACCATTCATTATGGGTTTTCATTATGCGGTCAGATGGCGACAAAAA
Organism: Gemmobacter sp. 24YEA27; assembly: GCF_030052995.1. Classification (NCBI taxonomy): domain Bacteria; kingdom Pseudomonadati; phylum Pseudomonadota; class Alphaproteobacteria; order Rhodobacterales; family Paracoccaceae; genus Gemmobacter; species Gemmobacter sp. 24YEA27. The sequence continues at coordinate 120,322 of NZ_JASJPW010000004.1, forward strand.
CGGCATATTCGCCTTCCTCGCCCATACCTTCGCCGCGCCTTCATCAGATGCTCGCCATAAGCGCCATTGTCGAAGGCCTCGATATCCCAGGTGACATTCTGCAGCGAGGAAGCCTCATGGCCGATCACCTTGATCCCGGCATCAAGCGCCTTTTTCAGGACAGGCTCCAGCGCCTCGGCGAATTCGGCACCACGGTGATTGCGTCAACGCCGCGCGCGATCAGATCCTCGATCATCTGAACCTGCAACGCGGCATCGGCCGAAACCGGGCCAATCGTGGTGGCATTATGGCCGGAGGCTTCTTTGAAGCCGGCCACGCCCTCGGCCATGCGGTTGAACCAGGCGATGCCTTCCAGCTTCACCACGGTCACGATCTCATAGCTTTTGGTTTCGGCCAGCCGGGCCTGCGAGGCATGTCGCGCCAAGCGCCAGTGCCAGAGCGCCTTTGCGGATGGAAAAACTCATGTCGTCCTCCTCTGTTTTGTTTATTTTTCAGTTATTGCCACCGGCCAGCAGCGGCCGGGTGCTGTGGTAAAGGCTTTGGAAACGCGCTGCCCCCTCTTGGTAAAGCTGTGCCAGATCAGGATCTGGTGTCAGCGCGCGCGCGCTCGGGTTCCAGCGCGTGATATCGCGGGGAGCGACCATGCCGACCCCGACCGCCGCGAGAAAGGCATCGCCATAAGCCGCACCGGTCGAGCGGGCGCGGATCGTCTGCTGCCGTCCCGTGATATCCGAGATCCCCTGCGCCCAGATCGAATTGCGGGTGCCGCCCCCACCGCAATCACCTCGGTGATGCGCGCACCTGCCGCCTTATAGGTATCGAGGATCTGGGCGATGCCATAGCCAACCCCTTCCAGCAGGGCCCGATAGAGATCACCGCGCTGATGTGAGAGGTCGAGGCCGAAAATAACCCCTTTCGCCGCTGCATCATGGATCGGAGTACGCTCTCCCGAGAAATAGGGCAGCATCACCAGGCCCCGCGCGCCGGGAGGTGAGGCTGCCGCCTCGGCGCTGAGCAACTCAAAAACCTCTGTCTCGGGCAAATCGCGGGCGAACTGGCTGACAAACCAGCGTGTGAGCGTGCCCGCAGTGGCGGTTCCCGACATCAGCGCGTGCTGGCCCGGGAAAAGCCAGGGCGCATACCAGAGGTGCGGGTCCGCAATTCTTTCGCCGGTCACAAGGATCAGGAACATTGACGACCCATACATGAGCATCATCTGACCGGAATCCTGCACGCCCACAGAAACCGCCTCGGCGGCGGCGTCGATTGTTCCCGCGATCACCGGCGTGCCTTCGGCAAGGCCCGTCAGCCTCGCGGCCCCTGAAGAGATATATCCGGCGATATCGGTGGCCCAGGTCAGTGCGGGCAAAAGCGCGGCCGGCGCGATCAGATCATCGTAATCACGCGTCCAGGACTGGCTTTCGATGTCGTAATAGGGGTGATAGCTGGAGGCGGAATAATGGTCGATCACCACTTTCCCCGTCAGCCGGAACACGAGCCAGGTGGTCGAATTCATGATGTATTTCGTGCGCGCGAAAATCTCGGGCCGGTTGCGTTTCAGCCAGAGCATCTTGGGCCCGACGGATTGCGAGGTCAGACCATTGCCGGTGCGCCGCAACAGCGTTTCGACGCCGATTTCCGCTGTCAGCTCTGCGATCTCCCGGCTGGCGCGGGTGTCGACGCCGTAAAGCACGCCATTCATCAGCGCCTGGCCTGCCGCATCGACCGGCAGCATGCAGGGTCCGATCCCCGAGAGGCCGACCGCGGCAATCTCTTTCGGATCAATGCCACTTTTTGCCAGCAACTCCCGCGTCAGCGTGACAAAGCCCTGCCACCAGTCGGCCTCGGCATCATGTTCGGCATAGCCCGGCTCGGGGATCTGCATGTCATGGCGACGCGCAGCCTCGGCCATGACCCGCCCTGTCTCATCGACAAGGCATCCTTTCGCCTCATAGGTGCCGATATCAATGCCGAGCGTATAGCGCATCAGGTCACCAGATCACGGTCGAGACTGAAATCACCTGCCATGCGCGCAATGGCCGCACTGACCAGCCGGGTCAGTTGTGCAAGGTCACGCAAGTCGCACAATTCCAGCGAAGTATGGGTGTAGCGACAGGGAAAACACATATCGATACAGGCGACGCCGGTGCCGACCAGCTGCACATAAGAGCTGTCGGTAAGAGCGCCGGTATGGGCGGTGCGCTGCAGGGGGATACCTTCGGCGGCGGCGGTCTCATCCATCAGTTTCGGAAGCGCCGGATGGGGGATAGTGCCATTCAGCGTGCCCCGCCCGTGAAAGGAATACAGCGCCATTGCCGGGCCACCGCCCAGGATGACCTCGCCGCGGCTGGTCATGTCCGGCGTGTCTGAGTTCAACGCGAGGTCAATCTGAATCGCCACATCGGGCCGCAGCCCCTGGGCTGCCACCATCGCGCCACGGAGGTTGAATTCTTCCAGCACGGCAAAGACGAAATGCACCGTCGGGCGCTGAGCAGCCGGCAGTTCCGCCAGGACCGCCGCCGCCGCCATCACCACCGCGCAGCCTGCGCGATCGTCAATCCAGGTGCCCGCTACGCGGTGCTCGTTCAGATGCACAACCCGGGGCGTATACACCACCGGCGTGCCGATCCGGATCCCGAGCGCTTCGACAGCACTCGCGCTTTCGGCGCCGATATCAATGAAAAGATCCGCATAGGGCGTGACCTTGTACTTCTCATCAGCCGGGGTCGCGTGGTGCGATTTATTGGCGATGATGCCATGCACATCGCGCCCCTCACCCACGCAGAACGTGACCAGCTGCGCCGGAAGCGCTTTCTCGGGAATACCGCCAAGCCGCTCGATGCGGATCAGCCCGTTCGCTTCAATTTTACGAGTCACGAAACCAAGGCTGTCCATATGGGTAAACAGCATCACCGAAGGTGCGGTGTCGGCACCCGGCAGCGTACAGATCAGATTGCCCAGCATATCGACCGAGACCTGCAATGGCAGATGCGCAAGCTGCCCGGTGATATGGCGCCGGACCCGATCCTCATGCCCGGCGAGGCCCGGGATCAGCATCAGCGCTTCGAGTGACTGGCGAAGAGAGTCGATCATATCCGTTTGTTCCGCATGAAAAGAGGGCCGAGGCCCAGATTGCCGGCCATCCAGCGCCCCAGCATCACCGCAACCAGCAGGCCGCCGTAGAAGAGGTCGCGCGAATAGGCGCTGAAGGCCATAAAGTTCAGACCGCTTGAGATCAGCTGCAATGTCAGCACCGCCAGCACCACTCCGATCACGGTGCCACGGCCGCCATTGGGATCCACCCCGGCCAGCACATTGATCAGGATCACAAGCAGCAGATAAGAGCTGCCGTAATCGGGATTGGCCGAGCTGACCCGCGCCAGCACAACCAGCCCGGCCAGAGCCGCGATACCGCCGCAGATTGCATAGGTCCGCACAAGGGTTGTCGTCTCGGAAATGCCGGCAAAGCTGGCGGCAGTTGCATTGGCACCGTAAAGCCTGCCACGCAGTCCAAGCCGCGTCCGCGCCAGCACAAGTCCCAGCACCAGCGCCACGCTTGCGAAGATGACCAGCGGCAGCGGCAGGATCCCGAAGACAGACCATGTCCCCAAAGCGGCATACCAAGCCGGCAGCCCCGTCAGCGACGGGCCGCCCGTTATGACGATAGCGATGCCGCCAAACAGCTGCATGGTGCCCAGTGTTGCAAGGATCGCGGGCAGCCTGAGCCATGAGATCAGGAGCCCGTTGACCGCACCGCAGCACAGCCCCGCGAGGATCGTTACCGGAATCGCGACTGACGCCGCAACACCGCCTTCACGCAGCAAGACCGCGCAGATCACCGCGCTCAGATTGGCGACTGCCACGACAGAAAGGTCGATCCCCCGGCAACCATCGCGGGCAGAATTGCCAGTGCCAGCAGCCCGAATTCCGGGAACTGGAACCCCATCGACGAGAGATTGTTGAAGGAAAGATAGCCCGGCGCCGCCAGTGACAACGCGACGAAAATCCCGACCGCCAGCGCTGCGAGGCCGTAAAGATAGCTGGTTGTCGTATCGCGTCTTACGTCCATCGTCTCTCCCCGGTACGGTCTGCCCGAACGTCAGCCCAGGCTGGCTCTCACAATCCTCATGAACTCCTTTTCACGGTCCGGATCGACGGCATTGACATCTGCGGCCTGCAAAGCCTCCGGATCGCAGGCAACCGAGTTGACGATCTCCTTTATCACCGCGGCCTCATCATAAAGCCGGGTCCCCGGCAAAGGGTTCAGCTGGACCATGGCAGTCACCTGTTTCGTGCCGGGAAACAATTCTGCGAAGTTTGACATAGCTGCCCTCATGGCAATCTGAACATGCCGCGAAAATTGCGCCCCGGGCAAACCTGCCCTGCCTCTCTCTCGATGATAATCCCCCTGCAACCCTGTCTGCGGGTCTGGAGAAAAGGCTAATGGATGGCCTCGACAAGCGTCAACAGGATTCGAACACAATCGAAAAAGAATTCTGTGCGGACACCTGTAACTATCAGAGATTTTCGGTGAATTCTGCCGGGACCCTCATAGCAATCTGCATAAAAGTCTTCATATATTAATGATTTTGCTTAGGAAAATGATTTATGGACGAAGTCGCGACAGCCGGGAGGCCTCCTGCAACCATCAAACATTATCGAACATATCAAACAAAGTGCCCCGTCCGATAAGTCTGAAATTCCACCGGACCCTGCGCCTATGCCCTGGTCAGAGGTTGTGAATGTGATGAACAAACGGAGACACCGTGGGCCAGCGCCACCGGGGGAGGTCGCAGGCCATGCTTTGCCCCTGAACTGCGGTGGCATGGTCCCGGGCGCGCCACGCACCGAAAGACCCGGCCCGTCGCAACGATCATTCGAAGCGATCTGTTTGGCTCGATCAGAGTTAGCTGTTTGATCCAGGGTTTGATGGTTAGATCCTTTCTTTAGAATGCAAGGATGCCCTATGGGACAAATTGGTCACGGAAGCGCCAGGACCACGCACGTCATCCGAGCATCTATACAGCGATCGGAAGCTTCGAGCGCGGCGCTGAGCCGCGAATTGGGCATCAACCCAAAGACTGTTGCGAAGTAGCGGAAGCGTCAGATGGTCGAGGACATGAAGACTGGACGAAAGAACCTCGTTTAACGGTGCCAGGCGGGACGAGGAAGCATTGGTCGTGGCGTTCAGGCGGCATAACTGCGACCCTTAGACGACTGCCCCTATGCCCTGCACCCGTCTCTTCCGCATTTGACACGCTCGGCCTTGCATCGTTGTCTTCAACGCTATGGGATATCGCGCCTGCCGGAAGTGGATGGCAACAAACCAAAACGGCAGCGCTTCAAACGCTCCCCCATCGGCGACTTCCACGCGGATATTGCCGGGGTGCAGACCGCCGAAGGCAAACTCTGTCTCTTTGTCGCAATTGACAGAACCAGTAAGTTTACCTTCGTTCGCCTCGTCCAGAAGGCAGGAAAGATGGCTTCGGCCCAGTTTCTGCGGGACCTGATCGCAGCCGTGCCATATCGGATCCACACGGTATTGACCGCCAATGGCGTGCAGTTCGCAAATCGAAGCATCGATACCAGCGCCTTAGAGCACATTTTCGGGCGCGTTTGCCGCGAACACAGCATCGATCACCGGCTGACTAAGGTGAAACACCCATAGACCAACGGCCAAGCCGAACGGATGAACCGCACGATCAGGGAGGCCACCGTGAAGCGCTTCCACTACGACAGCCACGACCAGCTTCGCACACACCTCACCGACTTCATAGCAGCTTACAACTTCGCCCGCAGGCTCAAGATCCTCAACGGCCTCATCCCATGAGAATACATCTGCAAGATCCGGACATCAGAGCCTCACAGATTCATCCTGAGCCCGATCTACCAGATGCCAGGACTGAACACCTAAGGTCCGGCGCCAGCACCGCGGCGTTTCAGAACCTGTGCCGAGAAATGCGACGACCAACTTCATGAGGGTCGCCGCAATCCGCAAGCCAGGCTCCCGGTGACGCTCCCGGTGTCTGGTCGATGCAAGGGATCTGCTTTGTGAGACACACCTCACCTGTTGAACCCGGACGCCCGACGGCGGCGTGCCTGGCCGTATGTCAGGCGTTATCCGTCAGGGTTAGGTATCGTCTTTGGATTCCTCGGCCCTGACTTGCCATCGCCCTGCCCCTCAGGCTCCGAGCGCTCATCCTCCATATCCGCCGGATATGTCTCATCATCCAGGACAGAGGGTTTGGCAGCGCCCTGGGGCACTTCGCCTTTATAGCGTGTTTTGACAGGCATCTTCGATCCTCTCATCAGTGGTCGGTCTTATCTGAACACGTGGCCCCTGTGGTTTCCCGCCTCGTGATGTCCAGGCGGATTCTGTCCTGCTCGCCGCTGTCCTGCGCGGGCTGGCCATGCGCAATGCGCGGCCAGCCCGCTACGTCCTGCCGCCGGGAGCAAGCGACCGGACGTATCTCAGGCCGCTGCGAGGGCGGCCTGGTTGACCGAACCATCCGCAAGCTCTGTCAGCGTGCTGTCAGTGGCTTCTTCTTCGGAAAGGGTGGTTTGCAGGATTTTTGCAATCTCACCCTGCCCCATCAGTTTCGCCCAGTTCCTGAGCGTACCGTAGCGGGCCATTTCGTAATGCTCGACCGCCTGCGCAGAGGCGACCAGACCGGCATCCAGCGCAGGGGAACCTTTGAAGCTCTCGATCACCTCTTCGCCCTCATCAAGGATCCCCTCAATGGCCGGGCAGGTCTTTCCGCGCGCGGGTTTCCCCAGAATATCGAACACCTGCTGGAGCCGCTCAACATGGATCTGGGTTTCGTCATGGTGCTTTTCAAAAGCCGCTCCCAGCTCTGACGACTGTGCCGCCCGCGCCATTTTCGGCAAGGCTTTCAGGATTTTGCGCTCGGCGTAGTAGACGTCTTTCAGAAGGTCGAGGAACAAATCGTCAAGTGTTTTCGCTTTCATCAGTCTCACTCCTGTGCGCGATAACCTTTGCGGGGTGCTCGGGTTCAGATGCAGGAACCACTGCGGCGGCAGTTTGTTCCGGCGATGTGCGATCTTCACCGCCCGCGACGATCACCCCATAGTGCCGCCCCGCCCGCGCTGCGTTTCAGCCGGCCCGGCGGGCATCAGGTGAATCAAGGGGCCTTACAGCCAATTTCCTCAGCTCGGGAACATCACCGCCCGGCGCGGGTTTGTAACGGGACCTGCACAGAAAGGAGAGCACCATGTCTGCGCCGAATACCAACCTCGAAAAGCAGCGAAAGCGTCACTGGGCCCCTCTGCTGGGGATCGCAGCCGCCGCCCTGTTTGGCGTCCTGCTGATTGTCTACTGGATCGGAGAAGAGGTCGTGGAAGCCGATCCGGATGCGCCCGCCGGTCTTGATGCCGGAACCGTCAACGAACCCGCGCAGTCCACCATTCCTGCCCAGGTGATCGAGCCCGGGGCTCAGCCCGGAGCGTCCGGGGGCTCGGCAACACCGCCCACCACCCGCGAAAGCCCGCCGGTGCCCAATGCGCCGCAGGAGCTGACACCCGAGTAGACGAGGCCCGGATATTTGCCGGACGCTTTGGCGAGGCCAGACTTGCATTCGCAACAAGCGGGGCCCTGAGGTCAAACCGTTTGCGGTCGGATTTCTGGAAGGGGCTCCGCCGGTTTTCCCGCCTGTCCAGCCCCTGCAGGACGGTGGGAAACATCGACAGATCGTAGTTTCGCAAAGCCCGGCGGCCCGCCTTGAAGCGGGCCGCTCCAGTTTTTCGTCATGCCTGTGCAGAAGAAGGGGCCGCCGGTCAGGCCCCCTTGTCGCGAGACATTTCGCTCATCGTCAGCGTTATGTCTTTCGACGCGGTTTCGGCTCCGCTGTCGCGCGTGCCAACCACTGCCCTATTCGATAACCGCACAAGCCAGGCGGTCGCCCGCATTTCCGGTCGGCTGGCTGCGGTGGTCATCGGCACCGGCATGGGCCATCAAAGCACGGCCCATGACCGAATTGTCCCCCGCGCCAAGCCTTACATTCGGATTGAGCACCTGAACGCGGGCGAAGCCGTCTGCATCGGTGCGGATGTTCGGCATGTCCCCGGCATGGGGCCCGGTTGTCGAGAGCACGCCATGTTCCACATTGGCCGGATTGAAATGGCCACCTGCGGATTCATGCCCGGTATGGGGATCGCAACTGCCCGTCTCATGGACATGAAAGCCGAGCCAGGATTTGGCGGGAAGCGCACCCAGTTCCAGATCGATCAGCACACCGGCGCGGGTCTCGGTGAGGGTGGCGGTGCCGGTCTCGGCGCCTTCGGTGTCGACAAAGGTGACCCTGGCTTCCTGAGGCGTTTCTGATTGCGTGGTCGCCTCCTCGGCCAGCGCAGTGAGCGGCAGCATGAGAACGGCACTGAGAAGGGTGACGTGCACAGGTTTCATTGGTTTTTCCTCCATTAATGACGAAAGAAACCCGCAGCTTCCGGGGATGTTCCGGTCCGGATCAGTCCGAGACGGCGGCATTGTCCCGGCGCGCCACAGGTTGCTCATTCGCGCGGATATCTGCCACTTCAGCGGCCGTGACCGGCAGGGCATCATTCCCCCAGGCCTCGCGCAGAAAGCTCGCAAGCGCGGCGATTTCGCTGTCGCTCAGGCGGGCCTCATAGCCCTGCATCACCAGTGGCATCGGGCGCTGCACGGTCCCTGCGACCTCTGCGCCATGCAAAATGATCGAGACCAGCGGTGTGATTTCATCCGAAAGTACAAGCGTATTGCCCTGAAGCGCGGGGAAGATCTCAGGCGAGCCGCGCCCGGTGACAAAGTGGCATTGCGCGCAATTGTCCATGTAAATCCTGGCACCAGGCGGCATATCCGGCGCGGCTTCGGTCAGCATCTCTGCCGTGGCGCGGCCTTGGTCATCCGCCTCAGGAGCGGGCAGCGAGAGCGGTCCCTGAGGCACCGCAGCCGCGGGCGGGTCATGCGGCTGGCCGTCCAGCGCCTTCAGAAAACGCGCCATGGCGATGATGTCGGCATCGGTCAGATATTGCAGTGAATGCTCGACCACGAGCCCCATCTCGCCATTGGCAGTCGAGGCGAAGTTGCGACCGGTGGCGAGGAAAGCTGTCAGCTCCGGGATCGGCCAGTCGCGGGTCACACTTCCCGGCCCCCGCAGGGCGGGCGCTTCCTGTCCGTCGATGTAGCCGCCGGTCAGGAAGGCGCGTTCATCGGCGGTGATCCCGTCCTGGCCCATATAGACGGTGCGCGGGCTGTGGCAGGCCGCGCAATGGCCAGGGCCTTCGACCAGATACTGACCGCGATCGAGCACCGGATCGCCCATGATCCCATTGAACCTGCTGTCATGGGTCAGGATCAGCCAGTTCAGCGCGCGAATGCCCCAACGCTGGCTGAAGGGGAAAGGCAGATCGGGTTCGGGCACATCATTGCGGACCGGCTGCACCTCTTCCATGAAATAAGCGTATAGCGCGCGAATGTCGCGCTCGGTCAGCAGGCGGTAATTCTCATAAGGCATGGCCGGATAAAGATGGCTGCCATCGGCGCTTAGCCCGTCGACCATGGCTGCGCGAAACTGATCAAGGGTCCAGTCGCCGATGCCGGTTTCCGGGTCCGGGGTGATATTCGCGGTATAGATCGTGCCGAGCGGGCTGTGGATCGGCCGCCCGCCTGCGAAATCAGCGCCACCCTCGGAGGTATGGCAGGCCATGCAATCGCCCGCCCTCATGGCATATTCGCCAGCGCCGGGTTCAGGGGTCCAGCTGACGGGTAAGACCTCGGAGGCGGGCGTGCGGCTGACCGGGATCCAGATCAGGGCCACGATGGAAAGAGCTACGACCAATATCAGCGCCGGGAAGAGGCGAAGGACGGTTTTCATCTCATCCCCCCTCAGATCAGCGGACCGGGATTGCGCAGATACTGGCGCCGGATCGCATCCGCTGCCCAATAGGTCAGTCCGCCGACAAGACCGGTCGGGTTGTATTGAGTGTTCTGAACAAAAGCCCCCGCGCCGGTCACAAAGACATTATGCTTGTCCCAGGCCTGGAGATAGCGGTTCAGCGGGCCGCCCTCGGGCGTCTCTGACAGGATCGCGCCGCCTGTGTTATGGGTGGTCTGATAGGGCCGCACATCATAACGGCTGTCGAAATCCTTGTAGCTGGATTTCATCAGGTCGGGCTGCATTGAGCGCGCCAGATCCTCGATCTTCTGCTGCAAAAAGGCATTCAGCCGCAGCTCATTGGGGTGCCAGTCAAAGGTGATCCGCATAAGCGGGCGGCCGTGGCGATCTTTGTAGGTCGGATCCAGATCGCAGTAATGGCCGCGGTAAGACATGACCGAGCCGTGAAGCGAGATGCTCATCTCATGGCCGTACCATTCGGCAATCGCCGATTTCCAGCCGCCCCCCCATTCGGGCGTATCCTCGGGCAAAGGCATCGAGCGGATCGGCTGGCCATTGGTCTGGGCGGAAGAGATATAGGCGCCGCCGATGAACCCCTCGGCCCCGAAATCAATCGCATTCATGCCGAAATCATCAATGCACATGCCATTGATGCCGGCCCCGACAAAGGGGTTGAAATGCTCGTCTTTGAAGAACATCGAGGTCGAGCCGGTGATCTGATAGCCGTAATTCCTGCCTGTCACACCTTCGCCCGTGGCCGGGTCATAGGGCTGGCCGATGCCCGAGATCAGCATCAGCCTGACATTTTCGATCTGATAGGCGGCGAGGATGACGATATCGGCGGGCTGGAACACCTCTTCGCCGCTGTCCTCGTCAAAATATGTCACGCCGGTAGCGGTCTGGCCGTCAGGAGCCATCTCGACCCGCAAGACCTCGGCCCCGGTGCGGTAGCTGAAATTCGGCTTGCGGAAGAGCGCGGCGAGGATCGTCGTCTGAGGTGATGATTTCGAGTATTGGTAACAGCCGTAGCGCTCACAAAAGCCGCAAAAATTGCAGGCCCCCATCTGCATCCCGTATTCGTTGACATATGAGGTGGAGGCATTGCCGCCGGGGCGCGGAAACGGGTGGTAGCCCATGGCACGCGCGGCCTCGGCGAATTTCGCGCCATTATATGTCTCGGGCAAAGCCGGCATCGGATAGTCGCGCGACCGCCAGCCCTCGAACGGATTGCCGCCTTCGCGGATCTCGCCATTCACATTGCCGGCGTTCCCGGAAATACCTGCCACATATTCGAAACGATCAAAAAACGGCTCCAGCTCGTCATAGGTGACGGGGTAGTCGCCAATGGTCATATCCTCGGGGATGATCCCCTCGCCCCAGCGATCAGCGACATAGCTGCGTAACCCCAACTCGACCGGCTGCGGCCGCCAGTTCTGACCGTTCCAGTGCACGCCCGCACCGCCGACCCCGTTGCCGAGCAGGAACGACCCCCATTTGCGCATCGGCAGCGCGGTCTCATTCAGGTCGCGGCGGATGGTGATGGTGGATTGCGAGGGGCGCTGCATCATCTTGTGACGCTCGCCCTGCGCCAGCTCGTCGATCATCCCGGGATATTTCATTTCCGGCACGGTTCGCCGGTCGGGGCCGCGCTCCAGCGCCACAATCTCCAACCCCTCCTCGGCCAGTTCCATCCCCATGATTGCGCCCGTCCAGCCAAGGCCGACAATCACCACATCCTTTTTCGGATTCTGCCTCGCCATAGCTCAGGCCCTCTCGCCCGAGATCGAAACCGGGCCGAGCGGATAGGGGATATTGTGCCGCCCCACCCATTCCTTGAAATGCGCCCGCGCGCCCGGAAAGCCGATATGGACCCAGGCCGCCATGCCGTGATTGCCGCCATGGATCGGGTCCGCGAAATAGCCCTCTTTGGTATTGGCCAGCAGGATCTCGAAGAAATCGCGCAGCTCTGGCGGCAGGGAAACCTCACCCTCCTCCAGCGCGGTCAGCGCCGCGTCCTGATCCTCTGCCGCGAGGGCAGAGAACGCCGCGCCGTGGCGGGCCTCGCACCAGGCATCAAAGAGCGGGATCGCCGCGCGGTAGATTGCAGCCGGGGCGAGAGGCGATTGCCAGCCCAGTTCCGGCGGCGCGTCGGGCTGATGCGGCCCGTCCATATACCAGTCGGTCGCCGCGCCAAAATCACCCGCCAGTTCCCGGTCGATAAAGACCGGCACCCGCGCTTCGATCGCACCCGGACCATCCCCCTCCGACGGAATCAGCCGGGCTACGGCGGCCAGAACGAACACCCATTCGGCCGCATCGAAAAAGCGGCGCGGATGATCTTCAAGCGGCGGCAGATCCTGCGCCGCGACTGCCCCCGCGGGCCAGAGCCCGGTTGCGGCCAGACTGGCGGCAGAGACCCTGAGGAACTGGCGCCGGTCTGGATGGTGGTCGGGATGGCTGGGGGTATGTCCGGTGCGGATCAGCGGGCTTTGCGGTGGGGCGGTCATGTCGTTTCCTCGCTGGGAACTGGGCCTCGAAGAACAGGGCCGGGAAGCGGCATCCGAGATGCACTTGAAAATCAGAACCGGGCGCGGGGCGGATTGTTCCGAAATAATCCGGAACAGTGCTGCCGCGAACGCGTTTTACGATTCCCGGCATGGCAAAGGACCGGCAAGGACATGGATGAAAACAAGGATGTTCTGAGCGCAGTGCTCGATCAGCTGGACGAGATTGGCGCGACCACGACGGTCAGCATCGGCGCGGTGGCCGAGGCGATCGGCACGCGGTCTTTTGCGACACTGATGCTGATCTTTGCGCTGATCGCGGTGTCTCCGGCCAGTATCGTGCCCGGGGTGACGACGGTGGTCGCGCTGGTCGAGTTCCTGCTTGTGGCGCAGATGATTGCCGGCAGACGTCATATCTGGTTGCCCGATCTGCTCTCCGACAGGGAAATTCCGGGCGAACGCCTGCGGTCTGCCGTTTCATGGCTGCGCAGGCCGATTGCGGTCGTGGACCAGATCCTGCAGCCCAGACTGAGCTTTCTGACTGAAAAGCCCTGTCTTTATATCTGGCTCTTCCTGATCCTCGCGCTCACTCTGGTCATGCCCTTCATGGAACTGGTGCCAGGCACCGGCACCGTTGCCTCTGGTCTGATTGCCCTCGTGGCGGCGGCCGTTCTGACCCGGGACGGCGCCTTGCTGATACTGGCGGGTCTGTGCCTTGGCGCCCTGGTCTGGATGGTGCGTTTGCTTGGTGAAGCCCTGTTCTGAGCGCGCAGTTTCTCTGTCTGATCCACCATCTGCGGGGAACAATTCCCGCGTCCAGGCGTTAACCCGCGCGGGATCATAGCTGAAGCAAGACTCCATTCAGATATGTACCTCGAAAACGTTAAGGCGCCTGCCCATGCAGGCGCCTTTTCTCTCGCCGCTTTCTTTGGCGGCGTCAGGTCTCGAAAACTGTTCCGTGCAGATGCTCTGGCAGTTCCTGCAGCTTCTCTTTCGTCCGGACGGCTTTGCCATTCGCATCCCGCATCAGGGTCAGCTGATCGGGACTGATCCGCACGGGCCCCGATCCGGTTGCAACAAAGCCGCCGATATCAACCCCGGCATCGACCACGACCACGACCACGACCTGGGTCAGAGGGCCAGCGAACAGACCGCTGCCATGAATGGTCGCCGGCACATCGCGATCGCATCGGCTGCCTGCTGAAGCACGGCGCGGCATGAAGCGGGGATTTCCGCCGCAGCGGAGGGCGTTCGGGAACAAATGCGCGGGGCTCAGGGTTGGATGTCGTTGCGTAGCGGCGCCCGATTTCGCCTTGCGGCATCCGCGAGTATTTCGCCTTGAATGAGGCGGTCACCGCCGGGCTGGCATTTCTCGCTGCAGGGGCGATCTTTACGGCGGGCGGCCTTTACGTCGGGCGGTAAGGTCACCGGGCTGACGACCGGCGCAGGTATGTGGATGGCCGGAGCCATCGGCTTGGCCTGTGGCAGCGGCTTCCTGCCGCTTGCCATCATGGCGACAGTGCTTGCGATCCTGGTGCTGTGGGTGCTGTGGGTGCTCGGGCGCGTGTCGCGCCGCATTGCGCGGATCTGCGATCGCGGCACCTCAGACGAAAATCACTGACGGGAAGGAGGCAAAGATGCCCGCAAAATCGAAAGCTCAACAAAAGGCGGCCGGGGCTGCCCTGTCGGCAAAACGGGGAGAAACGGCGCGAAAGGATCTGGTTGGCGCGTCAAAGGAAATGTTTGACAGCATGACCGAGGCCGAGCTGGAAGAGCTCGCCTCCACCCCGCATGACGGCTTGCCGGACCGGGTGGAGGATGACGCATGATAACCCCTTTGCAGCCCGCTGAAATCACCCGAGCCCTTCTTATCGGCAAACAGGTTTTCGCATCACGCAACGAAGCCGTCGGTTCAGTCAGCGATGTTCTCGGCACCGGCAACTCCGCGGTAATATTTGTCGACCTCGGCGGGCTCTTTTGCGCTGGTGGCAAGACCATTGAACTGGCCGCGAATGACATGCGGATTGGCCGGGAGGAAAACGGGGCAATCATGCTTGAGACGCGACTGACACTCCACGAGCTGGAGATGTTACCTGAAGTAAAACTCTGAGCCGTGGGCCAGGCCGGTCTGCGCGACCGGCCTGCCGGATCATGCGCAATGTCACCATGCGCGCATCTGGCAAAGAGGCTGAAACCTCTCATCCCCACAATCGCCGTTAACACTGTGCTGTTTTGGTCGAGTGCCGACGCCGCTTCTGGCACATGGTGCACCTTCCATCTGCCGATGACGGGGGTGGTGATGCGCGGCCCAGAAGAGGCGAGCGGTTCACTGTTCAGTTGTGATAGTCCGCAGGAGCGGATGCAGGATAACCTGCTGTTTCGGTGGTTTGTGGATGGTTGGTTGATGCCCCGGTCTGGGTGACAACCGGGTCTATGAAGAACCGTGACCGCCTGTTGAACACCGAAATGTCGCGCAAAGTCTGGGCGGCAATACGCGCAGATCGCGCAGTTCAGCCGCTTCTGTCGGACGACCACATTTCGGTCGAGGGCAAAGGGCTCAAGGCTCGGGCAGCAATTTAGGGCTTCCGGCCAAAGCCCGAAGCCATGCGGGGCATAGTACGCGCGGGTTCCTGACCGTTCCCGCCGCCTGTGCTGGGGCAAAGCCGTTCCCGCCAGTGCGTCGCCGCTTCATGGCGTCTTCCTGAGGCAGGTCAGGGCGATCAGTTCAGGCGGTTCAGGTGACGTTCCAGAATGGCTGAGGCAGCTTTGGTGTCATGGCGGCGGATGGCGACCATGATACCATAATGATCATTGTCAACGCGCGGCTTCCACCGCTTGCTGTAATGAACAAGGATATAACGCGCCGCCAGGTTTTGCATGCTCTCGACCGCTTCCAGCAGCCGGGGCATCTCGCAGGCCTCATAGATCTTCATATGAAAGGCACGGTTAAGCTCTTCCCAGTCAAAGATATTCTGCGCCTGGTCACAGGCCTGGCGCAGGGCGTCGGCCTCGCGCACCTGGCCGGGGGTGAGATTGGGCACGGAATGCAGCAAGGTCAGCGGCTCGAGCGCCAGCCGCATCAGCTTCAGCTCCTTTTGGGCCATCGGGTCAAGCGGTGCGACCTGCATTCCCCGGTTGTGCTGTGACACGACCAGGCCGCGCGCGACCAGTTTCAGCAGCGCCTCCCGCACAGGTACATGGCTGGCACCAAACTCGGCGGCGAGATAATCCTGACGAAGCTTTTCACCCGCCATCAGCTCGCCACGGATGATGCGTCTTGCCAGTTCATCCGCGATCAGCTGTGGCGTTGGGACGGCTGGCATGACGTCGATCAACCTTGGTGGGACGGAGGGAAAGAGCGAGGCGGGCGCCGTAAAGGGCCGTTTATGATCTGCGGGCAATACAATAAGACGGGCGATAGGTCAAAGTGGGCGGCCCTGCCGCGTTGATCTCTCGCAGCAGGCCGCGCAGCCGTCCCGGCGAAACCCGCCCTGCGGCAAAGCCGTTCACGCCGCTGGCGCGCAGATGCGCAAAAAGATCTTGGGCGCTTTCGAACTGCAGGGTGATGGCCTCATCGCGGAAGACAAGACCCTCCATCCCGGCGGGCAGGGCATCATATATTCCGGCAGCGTTCAGATAGGAGGGCGCGCCCCGGGGCAGACCCCAGGCGGAAAATTCGGGGAAATTGTCGGGGCCAAAGCCTGACAGCGCCAGCAGGCCTGCGGGGCGCAGGGCCTGCACCGCTTTGGCCAGCAAGGCCCGCGGATCGGCGATCCATTGCAGCATCGAGGCGCTGGCGAGCAGATCCAGATCTCGCGGGAAATCACAGGCGGCGGCGTCTCCCGGCAGAGGATATACGCGCCCCTGCCCCGGCCAGGCCAGCTGCGGCAGCGGGGCGACAAGATCATTCAGCCAGATGTCCTCGGGGCACAGGCGGGCAAGTTGCCGTGTCAGAAGGCCGGTGCCATGGCCCAGTTCCAGTACCCTGCGGGCGGTGCTGATATGGGAGAAGATGCCTTCGGCCAGGCTCCCGGCGATCCGGGCCTGCGCCAGGGCCGCACTCTCGTAGCTGTGATGATGGCGGGAAAACCCCGCCGCGATCCGCGCCATCATCATCTGATCTCGCTCCAGGCGCGCCAGTGGGGAAAGGGATTATGGCCGCAGTCGAGCCATGTGATCTGCCGCCCCGGCCAGCCCCCGGCCATCCGGCCCTGCGGAAAGATACGGTCGCGCCGCCCGGCAATGATATGGGTGAATGCGGCGGTGGGAGCGGGCTCGCGCAGGGCAAGATGTTGCAGTTCCAGCGCGAGGGCGTCGGGTTCGGTCTGTTCCGGCAGGTCGGCCCCGGCGCGGCGGGCGAAGCGCTGCAGGCTCTCTGCGGTGACCGCCCCCGCCGTGGCGTGATAGGTCTCGGGGCCGATGGCCGCGCACGGATCGGGCGCGCCGCAGATGGCGGTGGCCCGCGCCGGGGCCAGATGATCCAGATGGCGCGCGGCGACAGCCACCCCCATCGACCAGGCAATCACATGCAGCCGGCGATAGGGGTGCAGCAACGCCACGGGCAAAGTTTCATCGCGGTAATCGTCGAGAGCCAGCACATCATCGCCGCCCTGCAGATGGTGAACAGCGCCTGCGCCGACGGCCCAGCCGCCATAAAACAGGATCAGATCTTCGCTGCCGGATCTTTGCAGCCATTGCGCCCGCATCAGAGCCCCTTTGCGATGGCAAGCATTGCCGCGCTGACCTTTGTCAGCTCGTCCGGGCGGATCGTCAGCGGCGGCATGGTATAGAGCAGCCTGCCGAAGGGCCGCAGCCAGACGCCGGTCTCGGCGCAAAAGCGGTGCACCTTGTCCATCGGCAGGGGCGCCTTCATTTCGATCACCCCGATTGCGCCGAGGACCCGGAGGTCCGCAACCGATGGCAGGACGGCGGCGGGCGCGAGGTCACGCCGCAATTGCGCGCCGATGCTGCGGGCCGCTCCGCTCCAGTCCGCGCTTTGCCACAGATCCATGGCGGCGGCGGCAACGGCGCAGGCCAGCGGATTGGCCATAAAGGTCGGGCCATGCATCAATGTGCCGGCCTCCCGTGCCAGATCGCCGGTGGCAATGGTGGCGGCCAGGCTCATCATGCCGCCGGTCAGTGCCTTGCCGAGGCACATGATATCGGGCCTGACCCCGGCCAGATCAGCCGCAAAGGGCGAACCAGTGCGGCTGAAGCCGGTGGCGATTTCATCGAAGATCAGCAACACGCCATGGCGGTCGCAGATCGCCCGCAGGTCCCTGAGATAGGCGGGATGATAGAAATACATTCCCCCTGCGCCCTGGACGACAGGTTCGATGATGAAGGCGGCAATCTCTGCGTCATGGCGGCAAAGCAGCGCCTCGACCTCGTCCAGCCCGTTCAGCGCCGGGTCCTCGGGCCAGGCGGCACCATAGGGCACCGGCGGGCGGGCGGCGAAGTGCTGCGGCGCGATGGCCCGCCCGAAATGGCTGTGCATACCGGTCTCGGGGTCGCAAAGGCTCATCGCTTTCCAGGTGTCACCATGATAGCCGCCGCGCACGGTCGCCAGGGCGGTGCGTCTGCGGTGACCGCGCGCGATCTGGACCTGAATGGCGAGTTTCACCGCCACCTCCACCGCCACCGAACCACTGTCGGCATAGAAGATCCGGTCGAGCCCCTCCGGCAGAGCAGCGACCAGCCGGCGGCTGAGATCAATGGCCGGCTGATGGGTCAGCCCGCCGAACATGACATGCGGCAGCTGTGCCGCCTGGTCCTGCACCGCTTTGACCAGCGAGGGCGGCGCGTGGCCGAACGCCGCGCACCACCAGGAGGACATGGCGTCAATCATCCGCCGGCCATCGTCGAGCGTCAGCCAGATGCCCTCGGCCCGCACGACCTTGTGCTGCGGTGCCGGATGCGCAATCGAGCTGTAGGGATGCCAGATATGGCTGCGGTCAAAGGCCAGATCCTCCATTACAGCGCGGCCTTTATGGCGCTGAGGTCGATACCCTGAAAGGCCTGTTCCAGCGCGGGGCGGGTGACATTCGCCAGGCGCGGCAGTCGGCCGAGCGCGGGCAGGGCAGCGATCCGGCAGATGGTTTGCTGGCTGTCCTGCATTTCCGCGCCGAAAAAGACGATCCCCAGCAGCGGCACGCGGCGCGCGCGCAGGGCTTCGATGGTCAGCAGGCTGTGATTGATCGTGCCAAGTGCGGTCCGTGCCACCACGATGACCGGGGCCTGCCATTTCGCCATCTGATCGGCGTATAGGAAACTGCCGTCCAGGGGCACCAGCGCCCCCCCGCCCCCTCGACCACCAGCGGGCCATCGACCCGGGGCAGCGACATCGCCGTGATCCTGACCCCCTCGCGCGCCGCCGCATGATGCGGCGACGCGGGAAGCTTCAGCCGATACGCCTCGGGAAGGGTGGGGCGGCCGGTCAGGCGGGCGACGGTCTCGCTGTCGGTCTCTTCGTCAAGCCCGGCCTGGACGGGTTTCCAATAGCTTGCCTGCAAAGCCAGCGTCAGCCCGGCGCTGAACACGGTCTTGCCGATACCGGTATCGGTGCCGGTGATGATGACGGCAGAACTCATATCGGCCCCCGGATTTTCATACCTGCAATGGCGACGAAAAGCGCATCAATATCCGTGACTTGCAGCCCGCCGGTGATCGAGATGCGCAGGCGCGCGGTGCCTTTCGCCACGGTGGGCGGGCGGATGGCGCGAATATCGAAACCCGCCTCGCGCAGGTGACGCGCGGCCCCGAGCGCCGCATGGTCCTCCCCGAGGATCAGAGGCAGGATCTGGCTGAGGCCGAGATTGAGCCCCAGTTTTCGGGCGGCGCGATGGGCATGGAGGCGCAGGGTTTCGGCATGCCCGATCAGGGCGGGCCGTGTCTGCACCAGCAAAAGCGCCGCGCGCACCGCTGCCGCAACAAGCGGCGAGGGGGCGGTGGCATAGATAAAGGGGCGCGCGCGGTTGATCAGCGTCTCGGTCACGATGCGCCCGGCGCAGATCAGCGCACCACTGGCCCCGAGCGCCTTGCCGCAGGTATGGACCAAAATCGATGCAACATCGTCCGGCACATCGGCAAGCCCGCGCCCCATCGGCCCGTAAAGCCCGGTCGCATGGGCCTCATCCAGGACCAGAACCGCGTCGCACGCCCGCGCCAGCGATATGAAATCCGCCAGTGGTGCGAAATCGCCATCCATCGAATAGAGCGTCTCAAGCGCGATCCAGATCCGCCCCGAGCCACCTCTGGCGCGCCAGTCGCGGATCTGATCCTCTGCATGCTGTGCGTCACTATGGCGGAACTCCCAGCTCTGCGCCGGGCCGAGCCGCATCCCCTCATGCACACTGGCATGGATCCCTGCATCATAAAGCACCAGATCGCCCGACATCGGCAGTGCCGAAAAGATAGCCTGATTGGCCTGAAAGCCGCCGCCCATGAACAGGCAGGATTCAGTGCCGAAGAAATCGGCGGCCTCGGCCTCCAGCGCTGCAAATTCCGGATCATTGCCGCGCAACAGCCGCGATCCGCCCGACCCCACGGGGACACCCCGGGCGATGGCCACCTGTACCGCTTCGGCGAGGGCGGCGGATGCACTCAGGCCCAGATAGTCATTCGAGGCAAAGTCACGCCCCAGAGCCGGCAGCAGCGCGCGGGCGCGCCCGCGCGCTGCCGTGACCGCAAGCCGTTCGGCATGGCGGGGAAACAGGCTCACGCCGCCGCCCCACAGGGGCGCAGTTCTTCGGCGCGCAGGCCGAGCCTTGCGAAAAGCTGCGCGTCTTTGCTGTCGCCGGGATTATCCGCTGTCAGCAGCGTATCGCCGACAAAGATCGAATTGGCACCGGCGAAAAAGCACATCGCCTGCAGCTCATCCGACATCGCGCTGCGCCCTGCCGAAAGCCGGACATAGGATTTCGGCGCCAGAATACGCATGGTGGCGATCGTGCGCACCATCTCGATCGGATCAAGAGGCGCCACATCTGCCAGGGGTGTGCCTGCCATCGGCATCAGCATGTTGATCGGGATGGATTTCGGCGGCTCGGGCAGATCGGCCAGGGTCTGGATCATCGCGATCCGGTCCTCAGAGCTCTCGCCCATGCCGATGATCCCGCCGGAACAGACATTGATTCCGGCCAGGCGGACCCGCTCCAGCGTCTCCAGCCGGTCGGCAAAGCTGCGGGTCGAGATGATTGTGGGGTAAAAGCTCTCGGAGGTGTCGATATTGTGGTTGTAATAGTCCAGCCCTGCCGCCCTGAGCTGCACCACCTGGGCATCATCCAGCATCCCCAGCGTCATGCAGGTCTCAAGCCCGAGCGCCTTTACCCCCTCGACCATGGCGATGACCGCCTTCATGTCGCGCGCTTTCGGCGAGCGCCACCCGGCCCCCATGCAATAGCGCGTCGCCCCCGCATCTTTGGCCTTTTTCGCCTCGGCCAGAACCTTCTGCACCTCCATCATTTTCGAGGCGCTGAGTTTAGATCCGTTGCGCGCCGATTGCGCACAATAGGCGCAGTCTTCCGGGCAGCCGCCGGTTTTGATCGACAGGAGTTTCGCGCATTGGATGCGGTTCGGGTCGAAGTTTTCCCGATGCACGCTCTGGGCGCGGAACAGCAGATCCATCAGGGGGAGATTATAGACAGGGCTCGCACGCATTTGCATCGGGGTCCTCCGGCAGGGCTGCGATCAAGCAGACAGGGATCCGGGCGCGCGCTCAATTTGCAAAGTTATCTATTATTTGCCCCGGAGCTGAAATTGATTTAATGTTTAAAATCAATTTTGTAGATCAGATCCCGTGTGGGGGGCTGGCGGCAGGGGCCTTCCGGTTTGTCTATAATATATTATCCGCATCCCATGTTTCCTCGGCTCTGCAGACCGAGCCCCCTCTCCGGCGCAGGATCGCAGGCTCCGTATGCCACGGCCCGGTAAGGGGATAGTCATCGCTAAATCCGCTCTTTGAACTCACCCTCGGTCTGTGGCTGGCGTCTCGCCGCGGACTGTCCCGGATCATCCTACGAGCGGTGATGCTGGTGATTGCCTCACGCGACCTCACCGGCCTGGGGCAGTGGGGCCCGTTCTGCCAGATCGGCCCAGGGTCTGTGCCGGGCAAAGGCATCGATGCGCAAGAGGCGGGCGGCGACAATGATCGGTATCAGCACCACCAGCCCCGCCATTACGTTCAGCACAGACACACTGGCCAGCGTCGATTGCATGGTGATGTGCGAGGCCCCGTCCGCCACAGCCGCCTGACAGGGCCTGACCGACAAAAGCGGCAGGCGATGCGAGAGGATCATCGGGATAGGAAAACTGCCCCCGCTCTTCCTGACGGCCAGTACGGCGGGCATGATCACCGGCAGCATCACCTTCATCCGCGACTTGCCCGCCGTGCCTGCCTCTTTCAGCCGCATATCAACGCGGGCAATGGAGGAGACGGGACGATACAGACTTAGGTGCCGTAGATGCATCTCATCGAGGGGATCTGCCCGTAACAGCCATAGAGGCCGGGCAAACGGATACGGGTTTCGCACAGCGAGCGGGTGATAAGCCCGTTATTGCCGGCATGATCGTCCAGGCGCCGGCTGCGATCACCTCAGGGTTCACCGGGTTGATCAGCGGCGGCAGTGCGTTCAGGCCCTTGACGGGAAAGCTGTGGGGCGGTGACATAGGCCAGCGGCACGCCGAGCAGCGTGGCCAAGAGGGTGACGGCTGTGGCGGAAAGCAGCGTGTTGCCGATGGCCCACATATATTTGGGGTTGTTGAAAAGGCGGGCCCAGCCACTCAGCCCGTCGCCAGGGACGCTGGTGGATATGCCGCAATCACCAGGGCCTCGAAGGCGTCGATGCCCGGATCGACCGCCGCGCCCCGGCATAGAACCGTCATGGCCGGGGCCATACAGATCCGCCATCACTTCGGCCCCCTTGCCAGATCAGGCCGATAGCCGGTTCTCGGGCCCGGATATTGCCGCGAGCTGACAGCGGCGGGCCGGTTCCGGAGGACCTGTTTCGGCACGGCGGCAAGAGGCAGGCTTTCGGCTGCGGGTTTTCCGCGCGCATCGGCGGCAAGGATCCTGACCTGGCCGAAAGCGGCTTCGACCGGTCCGCCGGTCGCAACCGAGCCGCCGGCCAGTTGGCCGCGCCGACGAAAATCCCGACATGTCTGGTGCGCGACGTGGCGCAGATCTCTTCTGGGATTTCTTGCAGGCGGCGAATCTGTCAGAGGCCACCTGGGTTCATAACCCCATTCAGATCAGGCATCGACAGGGCTTCTTCAGCATCGTGGGTCACGAAGGAAGTGGTGATAATCGCCTCGTTCTGCAGCCCTCTGATGATCTCGCCGATCTGGACGCGCAGCTTTGCGCCCAGATTGGACAGCGGCGCGTCCATCAAAAGCCCCGCCGGTCTGATCACAGACGCAAGGGCCAGCGCCACAGGCTGCCGCAGGACGCCCGACAGCGCCGCTGAGCGGCGCGTATCGTCCGACCCACCAATGCCGCATCGTCACTGTACCGGCGCCACGCAGAAACTGCGGGTCGAAATCGGGTTGTGCCAGCAGCGCCCCCGGCTTCGGTCACCGGACCATCGGTTCTGACCTCGTTCAGGCGCCAGATGCCGTCCTGGACATAGGTCACGCTGCGGTCCCCGTCCGGCCAGACATAGACGTTCAGCGCAATCTGCTCGCGCAGCTTCTGCATCTCTGCCGAAGCCTGCCAGAAGATAAAGCCATGGCATGGTTTTTCCGAGATCACCTCGCCGCTCAAAGCCCTGACCTGACAGGTGAACGGGTCAGAGGGCAGAGCGCCCGCGCTCCATTCATCCAGGAGCTGCGCATTGGCCGCGCAGGCCTGCGCAATATTGTCCGTACAGCCCATGTCAAAGGCGCGCGAGGCCTCGGAAAGCACCAGCGGCGGCGGCGGATCCTCCTCCTCCCCGGGAGGTGCGAAGGCAAGGGGCGCTGCCGGTGTTTCGCCCCGGCGCACGCTGTCAGTCAGCATCCCGCCATAGATCAGGCAGGCCGCGCCATCGGTGGTGGCGACGCGCTGATGAAAGCAGCCGCGCTGATATGCGGCCAGCGCAAGCCCCGGATCGGCGGCCTGGCAACCCCGTCAGAAAGCAGATCGCCGGCCAGCCTGCACCCGTAAGGCGCCACCGAAGCGTCTGCGCTGTCGCAGGTGAACCGGGCCCATCGCAGGCCTCGGGCAGACGCGTCTGATCCGCCAGACGCGTCTGATCCGCCAGCGCCAGTTTCGCCGCATCATAACAGGCCCAGCTGTCCTGATCAGTCCCGCTGGCCATCACTGCCTCGCAGGCCATCGACCGGATATAGAGCGCGCCTTCCCCGTCACCACGCTCTGTCATCGCATCCGCAAGCTGGCTGCAGGTATTGTCAGCCTGCGCCATGGCGTGTGCATCCCGGCAGCCCATGCGCAGGGTCGCAAGCCAGGCCTCAGGATCGTCGCGGGCGGGGATGGTCACGCCCTGGGTTTCATATCCGACCCTGGCGTAAAGCCCCGCCAGTGGCGCGCAGCCTTTGATATTGGTGCGCGAACAGGCCTCTTTCAGCATCACTTCGACCGTGTCCAGACCATCCGCTGCCTCCAGCGCGGCATAGACATACAGCGCCTGACTGCAATCCTGCGACGATCCTTCGCCGGGGGACAGGCAGGATCGGGCAAGGGCGTCATATCGGGCGCGCAAGGCGGGGCGGGCCTCGGAGAGTGTGACGTCCATTGCCGCGCCGAGGCTTTCGCAGATGCTGTCCTTGCTGTCCTGAGCATCACAGAGCGCAATCGCGCGGGCGGCCGCAGCCTGCCGCTCGGCCACCGGCCAGAAATCGGCCAGCTTTGACAGGGTGGCGCAGGCCGCCGGATCGCCGGCTGCGCAGCCTTCAGTCAGGAAGGCGCTGGCCCGGGTCACACGCGCCGGACCCCGCGCATCGGCATCGCCATAGGTCAGGAAATCGCGGTAAAGATAATAGGCGGATTTGCAGCTGCGCTGATTTGGATCGCGGGGGCCCTGGGTGCAGATCCCCGCCTCGATCGCCGCCAGCGCGAACCGTTCATCCGGGGTCGGCCCCGCCGCGCCCCCGCCGCTGTCACCGTGCGAAAGCCCTCTTCCAGCGCCTCGCAAATCCACCCGATCCCTTGCTGGCAGGCGGTCAGACTGGCCGCGAAATTCGATGCCGCCTCGACGAGGGACGGGCTGCGATCTGACGCCGTGTTCCGCGCCAGCAGGATACAGCCGATGCGGTCCTGCGCATCGCAAAGCAGTTTCGACAGCTCCGCCGTCACGCGATCATCCGTCGCCGCCCCGTTCGGCAGCGCCTGATCCTGTGCAAGCTCAGTCGTATTGTCCTGCCGGTTGATCGCCAGCTGGCACCCTTCCAGGTCTTTGGCCATACAGCCCAGCAGAGCATAGCGTGTGACCACAGCCGGCCCACGGCCCGGCCCTTCCGGCGCATCATAGATCAGGCTGGCAAATGCGGTGCAGGCCGTGCCGAGGCCCAGATCGCAGGCCTGTTTCATCCCCGCAGGATCCCCGGCGTGACGGGCCTCGGCCAGCAAGGCCACAGCCTCCTGCCCCCCTCCCTGCCCGGCCTCGACAAATCCGGCGTCCTCCCGGATCAGCGCCGCGCTGAAACCGGCACCGGAGACACAGGAACTGCCCTCTGGCAGCTGATCGGAAAGGCGGATTGTCCTTTCGCTGGCCCCGGTGCTCAGAAGACCCAGCACCAGCGCATAGCCGCCCGCCTGCAGCCTGTATGCGGAAGCAGAGGGGCCAAAGGCAGGCAGGGAGGCCGCGAGATCGTTCAGCCCCGAAAGCGTATCGGCATGGCCCGCAACAAGATGGCAGGTGTTCGGTGGCGCGAGATAGCTCTGCTCCTGACCATCACTGGCAGTCGTCGGGGGGCAGAAATGCGTGACCCCGGCAGTCTCCAGATAGCCCACGGCCCGTTCCAGCCCCTTTCCGGTCGCATAATCCAGCGCGAACCATGCCGCGCCATCCGGGCCGAAGGTCACGTCGCGCAAGGAAACCTCTTCGCCCGCAGCCAGTTCGCGCGCTTCCGCCCCGGCAGGCGCCGTGTAAATCGGTTGGGCGGCGCAGATATGGCGGGTTTCCAGCGGCTGATGGGGCGCAAGTTCCTGCGCCAGGGCCGGAGAGCAGACCCCGAACGCGAGCAAAGCAAGGGCAGGCAAGGTGATCCTGATCATTAAAACTCGCAAATGGTGACGTCCCGGGCCACGATCACAGGCCTGCTGCCGATCTCGGGCAGGATGGACCGGAAGGGGGCCGGTTCCAAGCAGGGACGCGATGTATCCGGCGTGATCCTGCCGAGCGACAGGGGATATGTCCGACCGGGGTCCGGGGGAGACTGTTCCCGCTGAACATCTGTGCTACAGGGCGTGGAAACATACGACATGGACGGCGTTATGCGGAAACTTCTTCTTGTTATCATTGGCCTCGCATTGCTGGGCTTTGGCGGTTATCGGCAATTTGCCGGTGCGGGCGTCAGCGCGGCAGACCAGGCGCGCTGCGAAGAACAGGTCCGCGCGCAAAGTGGCACCGATGCCGAAGCCCTGGCGCTTTTGCTGCCGAAATGCAGCGATACCGGGATGGTGGCAATGATGGATGCCCAGGCATCGGGCGATGATGCCCAGGCGGCAGCGCGCCGGATCTCGCAGGCCAATCAGGGCGACCTGACGGCGCATCTCGTTGACTGGGCGATGATCGGCGCGGGCCTTGCTGCATTGGCGGCAGCTGCGGCCCTGAACCGCCGCCGCGCATGATCCGGGTGCCGGGGTGAAGACCTCACGCCGGATCTGGCTGCTGATCCTGATGGTCGTCATCGGGATCGCACCACTCGCTTCGGTTGCCCTGGCCGGGCTGATTGCGGACTGGAACGGCTGCGCCCTGCATGAAGGCTTTGCCCAGCCTTGTATCCTGTTGGGAACCGATATCGGCGGCGTGCTTTACACGATGGCCGTCATGGGCTGGCTGATGCTGATTTCGCTTTTCTTCCTTGGAGGCGGATTGCTCGGGCTGGCCTGGGAGGGCGTCTTGCTGATCGCCCGGAGGATATCGCGGGGCCCGAGATGACAGGCGCAGCGCCTGCCGCGCGGCTTTCCTTAATCCGCCGGGCGCAGCAGGGTTTGGGCCGATCAGACCGCGCGCAAGGGATGCTGCTGCGCCAATAGTTCGACCGCCGCTTCTGCTTCCTTCCGGGGGGTATCCCAATGAACATCCCTGTCAGGGGCGGGTTCAGCTGTCAGTGCCGTGTGCCGGAACCCGTCAGCGACGAGACCGGCAGGCTGATATCAATGGTCAGGCCGTCCTGCGTCCATGATCGTGTCGCGTGACCCCGAAGCTGGCCTTCGACGATTGAATTGAACAGCTTCGAGCCAAAGCCTGTACCCTGACCCGTCGTGGCAGGTAAATGCGTCATTTCCATCCAGCGAATGCTGAAGCGATCTTCGATGTGGCAGAGCTCGACCCGGAGCAGGCCCTGGCTGTCCCTGAGGGCCCCATACTTGACGGCATTCGTCCCCAACTCATGAAATATGAGAGCGATCGCGGTCATGGCTGACGGGTCGAGCGGCAGATCGTCGCCCGTGATCGTAATGTGGTCTTCCCCTTTGTCGTAAGGCGCGAGAAGTCGGCGCAACAGTTCCGCCATAGTGGCCACTGTTCCGTCCTGGTTATGCCGGATAAGGCCGTGGGCATCGTGGAGCGCTCTCAGTCGTCCCCGAAGCGACTCCGTCACGGCCTTCACATCTGAGCCGTCGCGGGCCGTGAGGCTGACCAGGCCATTCACAAGTGCGAACAGATTGCCGATCCGGTGGTCAAGTTCCCGGGCGATGATCTCACGCTCGGCTTCCAGTTGCTTGACGGCGTCGATATCCGTGGAGGTTCCATACCAGCGCGTGATCGCGCCTTCGGCGTTCCGCAGCGGTTTGGCAAGAACCTTGAGCCAGCGATAGCTGCCGTCATGATACCGGAAGCGATAATCGATTGCGTAGGTTTCTCCCGTCGCAAGGCAGGCTTCCCAGGTTGCATCGACCCGCGCCTTGTCCTCTGGGTGAACCAGGGTTTTCCAGGTTTCTGCCGTGATCTCTTCCGGGGTGATGCCGGTGAATTCGGTCCACCGGCAATTGAAGTAGTCGTGCCGCCCATCGGCGTCCGTGCTCCAGACTATCTGAGGAATGGATTCGCTCACGATATTGAAACGTTTGTTGCTTTGCTCAAGTGTCTCGACGGCGTCGGTCAGCTCGGTGATATCGATCAGGATGCCGCTCAGATGGGAAGCCGCGCCTTTCCCGTCACGCACCACTTTGCCGAAAGCGGCAAACCAACGGTTTTCACCAGTTGGAGTCGCAATTCTGTAGCGGCAGTGATAGTCAGAGCCGGTCGCGATCGCGCCACCGAGAGCATCGAGTACCCGCTCACGGTCATCCGGGTGAAGGAGCGGCGAAAGTCTCTCAAGGGGGATACCGGTCTCGGGCTGGTCCTCCATTCCGAACCGTTTCAGGAACGTTCCTTCCACGGTGAGATCCCGCCGCGCCAGGTTCATGTCCCATGTGGCGATGATCCCGCCGGCTTCGAGGGCTATGTCGACGCGTTGCCGGGCAAGCAAGAGCTTACTGATCAGGTCATCGCGATTGCGCATCACGATAGACAATGTGACAGGCGCCAATGCGACCATGAAGGCTGCCAATCGCATGGAAACAATCGCATGCTCGTCATAGGCGCCCGCGACACTGTGAAGATAGGCCTCGCACATGACGGTCAGCAACCAACAGCTGAACACGAAAGCGAGGGCGGAAGCAGTGAAGACGGAATAAGCCAGGCCGCACCACAAAAGCGCGGGCAGCGCGAAGGCGAAGGCGCCTGGCCCTCCCACAACCATCGCCAGGGCGCAGGACGCGGCCAGAGCAACGACAGGAACTGCTGCAAGCGCGCGCGGCACCAGGTTGAACGACCTGATATTCGCGCCCAGGCTGCGAGGCGTCGGCGCGGAGAGTATGACCGGCAACAATGCGATATAGTTGACGAGTTCCGTCGTGAACCAGAATGTCCCTGCATTGACCGCCCCGAGCCTCAGTACCAGAGGATCGGCAATTGCGCCGACAAGCCCCGCAGAGGCGGCACCCGACACCGAGACAAGGACAATATAGAGTGCGGATGCCGGCTCCCGCATCCGCAGCGCATTCTCGGGAAGATACCGGCAGACAAGGCAGGCTGTACCCACGCCGCACAGGTTTGCGGCATTGAGCACTAAGGCCTTTGCAATACTGGTGCCCGCGATCAGGTCTGCTGCCATATAGGCCACCGCCGCCACAGCCACACCGAGGGACGGCGCGTATCAGGCAGGCGAACGAGCAATCCGAGCATGACCGCATTTGCGGGCCAAATCATCGCAAGATACCCGACCGGTCTTGTAAGGATGCCCAATGCACATGCGGTAAACACCGCGAGACCGATGACGAGCGAATGCGGAGGAAGAGCCGGGACGCGTTTGAACCATCTGGACGATGCACTGCTTTCTACGGAGGCCATCAGAGTCTCTCGCCGACAGGTCAATGCGACAATTTAGCGCATCCCCCTGCATAGTCACCTGGGTTCTTTACCAGTGCCAAAGCGGGATTTTTGCGAAAACCGGCGGCTGGCCGGAAGTGCCCCTTCCCTCTTATATTCAGGCCGGGCGTTGGATTCCGGCAGTGCCGGGAGCATTGAAGCGGTTCACACGGCGCTGGTGAACACCTTTGGTCCGACAGACCCTGCGCCCCCGATGCAGATCTGGATTTCGGCTGTCTGGGGTCTGGATCACGTAATGCGTTGCGTTCCGCCAAACGTCTTGAGGCAGCCCATCCTGGCCTTGATCCGCCTTCGGGCGTGATATCCGGACCAGCGTTTCCAGGCAGAACCTGAGGACGTTCGTCGGGGAAACAGCCTCCCGGACTGTTGTCTGATCTTCCTCACCGCTGAACACCACAGGGCGGCCATGGCTGCCGGTCCTGAGCGCGCCTTGTCAGTCCTTATCCAGCCAGATCAGCAGAGATCCGCGCTGCTTCAGCGCAGCATTGCAGCACTTCCGGTTCGTCATGCGACAGATGACGGGCGCGGGCTTGCTCATGCCCGAAGCCTGACCACACGGAGCCGAACCGGGGATCCGGGCTGGAGCTGACTTCTGCAACAACACCGACCAGATCAGGCACCCTGAGGGCGTTGTACGACAGCCCGCGAATATCATTGCCGCCTGGTTTCTCGCCTCAGCGAAAATGAATTTTATGAGCTCCGGCTGGCTGACCGGGGAACGACCCCGGCCAACGGCCAGCAGGGCGCCCTGTTCTTCGTTGCCCCGGTTTGAGAGGCCATGTCCGGGATGTGACGCAGGCGATTACAGCCTGCGCAACTGTTCTTTCCAGGCCGGATTGCTGGTGATCTGCTGAAAGCGCATCAGCTTCCACACCCCATATTTGTAGAAATCGAAATCCAGCGCCGAGACCTTCAGCTGCACCATCGACCAGGCTGCCCATTTCACATCGGCCAGCGCCTTGTGAACGGTGACCCGCGCCACGATCTCGGGCGTTACCCGGCCGAAATATTCCTCGATCAGTTCGGCCTCGATTTCGGGCGTGTAGAACATCTCGCCGAACCAGATGCCCAGATCATAACAACGGTCGTTCATTGAAGCATATTCATAATCGATCAGCATGATCGAGCCATCCGCACCGATCATGAAATTGCCGGGCATCGGATCGTTGAACGAGGGCACCAGATCAAGGCCGAGGCCTGCATCGCATCGCGCGCCATCTTTGTGTTCAGCGCAATCCATTCGGCATGGCGCGGCACGGGCGAGCCAAGCTCTGCCATCTGCACATGATGCTCGTCGATCATGTCGAAAACGGTCTTTGTCAGCCCAAGCGCGGGCAAAGCATGCATCTGACGATAGGCCGCAATCGCCGCCGCGCGATTGGCGGGATTGCCGAAATCGGCATGGGTCGAGGGGCGGCGGTCGGGGATGAAATCATTGATCTCCACGCCCTGATGCGCGAGATCCTCGTAGATCTTCGGGCCAAGCCCGGCGGCTGCGGCCTTGCGCGAGGCATCCATCGCCGCGACACGGTCGATGAACATCTCGGTGCCGTTGCCGGGGATTTTCACGAACCAGTCACGTCTGGTGCAGGCCGATTGCACCCGCCAGTTGGAATTCGAGATCCCGCCCGAGACCGGCGCATAGCGGGCGCCTTCCCCGAACAGCGCCCTCGCATCCAGCATGGCCGCTTCGATATCACGCTCGGCCTGGCTCGCGGCGCTCCCCAGTGCTTTCATCATGCCCGACCCTCCGCGATCCGGATCTTTTCCTCGAATCCGGGGTGATGCAAAGCCAGCCGCGCCCGCATCAGTCGCCATTCGCCGAATTTCAGCCATTCCAGCGATTTGCGCACCGAGACATGGCCGAAGATCCGGCAGAAGATGGCCTGGATCATGTCATCCACCACCGACCAGAGCCGCGCCCGGGCAAAGCCCGCCTCATCGCCGCCATACCCGCGGAAGGTCGCCTGCATGTCCCGCTCGAATTCATGCATCTCGGCCAGCACCGCGCCCAGATCATACATCGGGTCATTGAGGCCGGCCCGGTCGAAATCGACCAGCATCGCGGCCTGGTCCGGCCCGATCATCAGGTTGGAGACCGAGCTTTCATTGCGGCACAGTGCCAGCGGCGCCGCCTCCAGCACCGGGCGGGCGGCGTTTAGAAGCGACATGATCCAGACAAGATCCGCAGGCAGGGAATCGCCCAGGCGGCCTGCCTCAGAGATAAGCGCCTCAAGCCGTGCGAAAGGCTCGAACCGCGCGCCATTGGCCGGGGTCTCATGCAGCCGCCGCAGCGCCTGCATGGTGTTCCTGCGAAAATCCGCGTCAAGGCAATCGGCCAGTCGCGCCTCGCGCCAGCCCGGACCTGCCGCCGCGAAGAGGATCGCTCCGGCTTCCGGATCGGACCAGAGAACCCGGGGCGCGACCCCGGCCTCGCCGGCCGTCTTTGCCGCCGCGAAACCGGTCGGCAGGTCAAGGACATCCCGGATCTCGGGATGGATGATCTTCAGAAACCGGCTTTCGCCATCAGGCAGATCGACGAAAACCGCCGCGCTTTCCAGCCCCCGGCAGGAGGGCGAAGCCAGCGCCGCCGGGCCGGGCCGCGTCTGTGCGCCGTCCAGCCCCGGCGCGGCGGCAATCACCCGCGCGACATCGGCATCCGTGACAATCTGACTCATGCGTCCCCCTCAGGAATTGATGGTCACAGCGAGGTCGAGATCACCCCCGGCGGCGTCGATCCGGCGGATCATCCCCACAAGAACATCACCGCCCTTCGCCAGATCTTCCGGGCTGGTATATTCGTTGTAACGGTGGATCACGCCATCGACCGACGGCACGACGAAGACAATGGACGGTATGCGACGCTGGATCGTCACCGCGTCATGGCCGCCGACCGTATCAAGTTCGATCCGCCCGTAGCCGTTCTCGTCGGCGCCCATTTCGACCAGCTTCACCAGCCGTTTGTCGAACCGCCCCGCCGGGCGGCGGTCAATCGAGACGATCTCGCCGGCCACGCCTGCTTTCGCCATCAGCTCCGGCAGGGCGGCTTTCAGCCCGGCTTCCGACCAATCGAGCATCGCCTGTTCCGGCGAGCGCAATTCGCAGAACATGATCACTTTTTCCGGAATGATATTGGCGGAATTGGGCGAAATATCGAGCCGCGCGCAGGAGCTGTACAGTGTATCCGGCGCGGTATTGGCGAGGTGCTTCAGCTCGGCCATGATATAGGCCGCACCCAGCAGCGCATCCTTGCGGTCTTCCATTTTGGTCGGGCCGGTATGGGCCTGTTCGCCCGTGACCTCGATCTTCACCTTCAGCGCGCCCCAGTGGCGGGCGAAGGGGGCGATATGTTTACCGGCCTTTTCCAGCTCGGCATCGCCTTCGATATGAACTTCAAGATAGGCGACCGGTTCGGGCGCGGTATCGGTGCCCGCATAGCCCACGAGTTTCAGCTCATCGCCCACCGATTTGCCATCGCGGTCCTGGCGCGCCAGCGCGAAATCGAGGGTATATTCGCCCGAGAAGACCGACGATCCCAGAAGGCTTGGCGTGAAGCGCGCGCCTTCCTCATTCATCCAGTCGGCGACGCAGAAATTGCATTGCGGCGTGGTGCCGGTCTCGGCGCACCAGGCGCGGTAGCTTTCGATTGCCGCCAGTGCTGCCATCACGCCATAAGCGCCATCGAACCGCCCGCCGAGCGGCTGGCTGTCGATATGCGAGCCGATCATCACCAGCGGCGCGCCTTCGCCGGCAAGGTCGATCTGGCCGAAGAGATTGCCGATGGCATCGACCTTTACCGTATAGCCGCGCGCGGCCATTTCGGTTTTGAACCAGTTGCGCGCTGCCGCATGGGCATCGGTCAGCGCCGGGCGGTCGACGCCGCCCATCGGCGTTGCGCCGAATTCCGAGATCTTGTCCATCAGCCGGTTCAGAAGACCTGCGTCGATTTTGCTTGGGACTGTGGTGTCAGGCATAGGTCTTCTCCGATACGGCCGGGGTCTCGTCGTTAAGGAAGCACGCCGCAAGCGCCCGCCCGCCCCTGTCGCGCAGGACCGGGTTTTCCACGCGGCAGCGGTCAAAGGCATGCGGGCAGCGGCTGGCAAAGGCACAGCCGGGCGGCAGGTCGATGGGTGAAGGGGGCTCGCCCTCCAGGAGGCAATCCTCGGGACGGTAGCGCCGTGTCTCCAGCGTCGGCGCGGCAGAGAGCAGCGCGCGGCTATAGGGGTGGCCGGGGTCAAAGAACAGCCGCTCATTCGGCGCCACCTCGACCACTTCGCCCAGATACATCACCGCGATCCGCGAACAGACGCGGCGCACCATCGTCAGGTCATGCGAGATGAAGATATAGGTGAAACCGTGCAGCGCCTGGAGGCGTTCGAACAGATCGAGCAGCTTGCCCTGTTCGGTCTGATCAAGTGCCGAAAGCGTCTCGTCCATGATCAGAAGCTTCGGCTCCAGGATCATCGCACGCGCCACATTCAGACGCTGGCGCTGGCCTGCCGACAGCCCGCCGGTCAGGTGGTTGTAATAGCTGTCGGCAGCCCGACCTCGTTCATCACCGCCCGCGCCCGGTCGCGCCGTTCCGCAGCCGACCCGATGCCGTGGATTTTCAGCGGCTCTTCCAGGATCTTGCCGATCGGCCATTGTGGCGGCAGCGATCCGTAGGGGTCCTGCAGCACCAGCTGGAATTTCTTGCGCATCCCGCGCAGCGTCGCGGCGCTGGCCGTGCCGACATCTTCGCCGTCAAAGATGATCTGGCCGTGATCGGGGCGTTCCAGCCCGGTCAACAGCCGCATCAGCGAGGATTTGCCACAACCGGATTCGCCCACGACCCCGAAATTGTCGCCCTGGAAGACATCGAAAGACACATTCCGCACGGCCTGAACCACAGAAAGCCCGGCCTCGCCGCCGCCGGATCTTATAGGCTTTCGCGACATCGCGGATCGAGAGCACCGGCTTTGGCACATCCCGTTCCTCGCGCGCGCGCGGGTGGTCTCATCCCAGAGCTTCGGCAGTTCCTGGATCAGTTTGGCGGTGTAGGCGCTTTTCGGGTCTTCGATCAGGGCGCGGGGCGGCTGCATTTCGGCCACGCGTCCGGCATTGAGCACCATAACCCGGTCAGAGGCATCGCAGGCCACCGGCAGCGACGAGCAGATGAACAGCACGGCCGTCGAGAATTGCGCATTCAGGTCGCGCATCAGTTTCAGGATCTGCGCCGCCACCGTCACGTCGAGCGGCTGGGTGATATTGTCGGCGATCAGCAAGGCCGGGTCCGAGATCAGCGCATCGACGATCATCGCGCGCTGCATCATGCCGCCGGAATACTGGAAGGGATATTCTTCAAACCGCTTATGGGCAGACGGAATCCGCACCGCATTCAGCAGCTGGATCGCCTTTTTCTTCGCCTCGGTGGCTGAAATATCCGGGCGCACGGCGCGGAGTTTCTCGACCAGCTGCGCGCCCACGGTCATGGTCGGGTCCAGTGCACCGGCGGGGTTGCCGCCGACATAGGCAATCTCACGGCCCGCGAGTTTGCGCGCAAGGGCAGGGTTTTGCACCAGATCCTGGCCGCGAAAGCGGATCTCGCCGCCGGTGATGCGCAAAGGGTCCGAGAGCCAGCTTGCAATCGCGCGGGCCAGCACGGTCTTGCCCGACCCGCTTTCGCCGATGACCGACAGGATCTCGCGTGGGTGGATGTCAAAGGAGATCGCCGAGAGGATCTCGCGCGCTCCGGCGGCAACGGTCAGGTTCGAGACCTGAAGGACCGGCGCAGATTTCATCGCCTCTTCCATCTTCATGCCCCCCCGTAGATCTTGTTGCGGGCACGCTCCAATGCGGCGCCCATCAGGTTGATACTGGTCAGCGTGATCACAAGGAAAACGCCGGGCATGGTGGCGATCCACCAGGCGTTCATGATGTATTTACGCCCGTCCGAGATGATATTGCCAAAGGTCGGTGTCGGCGGCTGCACCCCAAGGCCGATAAAGCCCAGCACGGATTCAAAGATCATCATCCGCGCGATATCCAGCACCGCGACAAAGGCCATCGGCGGCAGGAGAAGCGGCAGGATGAGAAGAAACATGATCCGAAGGTTCGTCGCGCCCAGCACCATGGCGCCGCGCACATATTCCTTTTTCGCTTCTGCCATCACTGTCGAGCGCATCACCCGCGCATAGACCGGCCAGCCCGCCAGCCCGAGGACAAGGATGATCGAGGGAATGGTTGGTCGCGACACACCCAGAATGGTGATTGCCAGAATGATCATCGGGATCGCGAGCTGCGCATCGGTCAGCCGCATCAGCACCATATCCACCCGGCCACCATAATAGCCGGCAAAGAGCCCGATCAGCGCGCCGACGATCAGCATCAGCACCGTGGTCGCAACCCCGATCAGCAGCGAATAGCGCAGCCCCGTCAGCGCGCGCGACAGCATATCGCGCCCCAGCTGATCGGTGCCGAGCGGGTGTTTCCATGTCCAGCCCTCGCCAAGGAACAAAGGCGGGATCAGTTTCTCGCGGACCGACAGCTTCGTCGGGTCCAGCCCGCTGAGTTCGGGGTAAAGCGCTGCGGCCAGCACCAGAAGGATGAAGACGATCAGCCCGATGCGGAACTCGATCGAGGCAAAGGCCTCGCGCCAGATCCGCGAGGATACGGTCTGGGCGGCGGCGACGCGGGCGGCGGGGTCAAGTGTTGTGACGCTCATCAGTAATCCAGCCTCGGGTCGATGGCGGTCGCAGCAAGGTCGACCACGATATTGATCAGGACGAAGGCGGCAGCGGTGATGATGGCGATGCCCTGGATCAGCGGGAAGTCACGCTGCATCACCGCATTGATCGTCAGAAGGCCAAGGCCGGGGTAATCAAAGATGAACTCGATCACCAGAACACCGCCCAAAAGCATCGAAAACTGCACGCCGAGCAGGTTCAAAAGCGGCACAGCTGCGTTTTTCAGCGCGTGGCGGAACACGATCTGGTTGCGCGACAGCCCCCGGACCCGGGCGATGTCGATGAAGTTCTGCGCCATCACGCCCGCGACCGAGACCGTCAGCGTGCGGATCAGGAAGGGCGCGATCTCGATGGCCAGCACGAAGGCCGGCAGGATCGTATAGGCGAAGTTGTGATAGCCGATGGAGGGCACCAGCTGCCATTTCACCGAGACCACCAGCGCCAGAACGATGCCGAGCCAGAAATTCGGCAGGCTGACGAATAGCGATGAAAGGTAAAGCGCCATCCGGTCAGGCCATCTGCCCGGGTAAAGCCCGCCTGCCACGCCAATCGGCAGCGCGATGACCAGCGCGAAGACCATTGCAAGCAGCGCGAGCTGGATCGTCATTGGCGCGGTCTGGGCGATCAGGTCCAGCACCCTTGCCCGTTCTCCCCGGGTCGAGTCGTCGAAACTCGCGCCCCCCACCGCCGCACCCGAGGCGGGACGGACGAAGCTCTGCCCGAAATCGCCCTGGAACACCTTGGTGATATAGCGCGTGAATTGCACCGGGATCGGGTCGCGCAGACCCATCTCGGTCGCGATCTCCTCGATCAGCGCCTCGGGGGCCATGCCGCCCGCCATCAGGCGCACCGGATCGCCGGGCACCACGCGCAAAAGCGTGAAGATCAGCGCCGATACGAGAAAGACAATCACGACGCCCTGCAAAAGGCGGCGCACAAGGAACCTAAGGATGAACATTCAAACCCCGGACGTTCTGGCAGAAAGTGTTGCTGGAAGGGCTGGCAGAGAGCGCGGGCGCCCTCTGCCAGAGGCTTTGTCAGCCGAAGGTGCCTTGGGAGGCGTCAATCTGCCCGTCGGGATACATGATCAGCCCCGAGAGGTTCTCGCGCATCCCGTGCATCAGCACCGAGGTGAACAGGGACAGCGCCGGAACCTTGTCGGCCAGCATCGGCATCAGATTGGTCTGAAGCGAGGTCTTGCGCGCTTCGAGGGAAGGCGAATTGCGTTCCTCATCCAGCGCCGCGTCAATCTCGGCATCTTCGATGCCGCAGATCCGTTTCGACGAGGAATGGAAATGCGAGCGCAGAACCAGATCCGGCTCTGGCGAACCTGTGGACCAGCCGCAATCGACCATATGGCCCGGACCACCGCCCGGACGGTCATAGAGACGCTCGTTCCAGGCCGCGACTTCCATCACGTTAAGCGTGACCTTGAAGCCCTGTTCCTGCATCAGCGCGGTGATGACCTCGCCATATTCCTTGGTTTTCGGGTAGAAGCCGGTCGAGGTGATATATTCCAGCTCCGGCAGGCCCTCACCATTCGGATAGCCGGCCTCGGCCAGCAGGCGCTGGCATTCCTCGGGGTTGTATTCCGGGTAGTTTTCAAGGTCGATATAGCCGAATTTGATCGGCGAGACAAAGTTCGCCGAGGCGTGACCGGCCGAGCCCATCACTTCCAGGATCAGCTCACGGTCGATGGCGTGGCAGGCGGCTTTGCGCACCAGCGGATTGTCGAAGGGCGCTTTCGAGCAACGGAACCAGAGATATTTGTTCTCGACCGAGACCTGGCGCTTGATGACGATACCGTCCTCAGCCTCCAGCGTTTCGGCCTGTTCGGGCTCCAGCCGTTCGATAATATCGGCCTGGCCGGACATCAGCGACAGCATCCGCGTGGTGCCGTCACCGACAAACGAGAAATTGACGCCCGGCACGGTCGGCGCGCCTTTGAAATAGCCCGGGAAGGCCTCCATCACGGTGTCATTGCCGCGCTGTTCGACGAATTTGAACGGGCCGGTGCCGTTCAGACGCTGCGAGAGCGGACCCGAGGGGCCACCCGCCACGTCATCCGCCGCGAGGATCGGCAGGTAAGACGCGAGGAAGATGAACAAAGACGCGCCGTAGCCGCCTTTCGAAGTGTCGATGACGACGGTGAAATCATCCGGCGTGGTGACTTCGAACGTGTCGGTCGCACCCGGATAGACCTGCTTCGGACGGTCCAGCCCCGAACCATATTCCAGCGTCGCCTTCACGTCTTTCGCGGTGAAGGGCTTGCCGTCATGGAAGGTCACGCCTTCGCGGAGTTTGATCTCCAGCGTATGGGCGTCGATTTCCCTGATCTCGGTCGCGAGTTCATAAACCACTTCATCGGGCTTTTCCGGCGTCATCGGCGCGCGGGTCAGATAGCCCATCACGAAGCCTTCGATATTGGTCTGCGACAGCGTGGTATGCGCGGTCGGATCCCAGTTGCCGGTGATGTTTTCGGCCGAGAGGAAGGTGATGGGTTTCGTCGTCTGGGCCATGGCCGGGCCAAACAGGAAATTCGTATTGATCTGCGGCATGGCGGCAAGCGCGCCAAATCCCGCTGAATAGTTCATAAACTTCCGTCTGCTGATCATTTCTCTCTCCATGTTGGATGCCCGGTACCGATTTCTGGCTTTTCCGGGCTTTGGTTATTTGTCGCCGCATGATGATTTGGCCCCATGCGTGCGGGGTATTTCTGTATCAGCCAGGGTGCTCCGGCGCCTGGCCCGACAGATGGTGCAACACTTCGGCATGCAACTCCGGCGTGGCCGAGGCGACGACATCACCGGCAGATTGCAGCGTGAGCGGGCGGCCATCCCAGTCGGTGATCACGCCCCCTGCGCCTTCGACCACCGCGACAAGCGGCAGGTAATCGAAAGGCTGCAGCCCGGTTTCGATGACGAGATCGCAATGCCCCGAAGCCAGCAGCCCGTAATTGTAGCAATCGCCGCCATATCGGGTCAGCCGGCCCCTGGAGCTGACCGCGTCAAAGGCTGCTTTCGAGCGGCCAGGAAAGGCGAATGGATTGGTCGTATAGATCCAGGCATCGACAAGTGCCTTGCAGCTGCGGGTCTGGCAGGGTGCACCATTAAATGTGCTCGGCCCGCCCGTGCTCCCCTGCCAGCGCTCGCCAAGCGCGGGCATGTCGATCTGCCCCAGCACCGGCACGCCGTCTTCCAGAAGTGCGATCAGGCCGCCATAAAGCGGATGCCCGGTCACGAAACTTTTGGTGCCGTCAATCGGATCGACCACCCAGATGCGGCGGCTGTCGAGATTGCTCGGTGCTTCTTCCTCACCGAATATCCCGTCTTCGGGGAATTTCTCCGCGATCATGCGGCGCAGCATGGCCTCGGTCGCGCGGTCAGCGATGGTGACCGGCGATTTGT
The DNA here is from genome assembly GCF_030052995.1 of Gemmobacter sp. 24YEA27. Taxonomy (NCBI): domain Bacteria; kingdom Pseudomonadati; phylum Pseudomonadota; class Alphaproteobacteria; order Rhodobacterales; family Paracoccaceae; genus Gemmobacter; species Gemmobacter sp. 24YEA27. The sequence continues at coordinate 159,440 of NZ_JASJPW010000004.1, forward strand.
CCTCCTTGTCCTCTACCTCAATCGGGCGGCGGAACCAGGACAGGGTAATCTCTTTCGCAGCCTCAGCCGCCTGCGTCAGGAAACGCAGTTCATCACCGGGGTCCGATTTGGAATCTCGTGGCATTTGTTGCACCTGCGAGGCATTTCTTCGTCAAACTAGTAGCGATTCGCACAAACGCGCAACAAAATTAGTTTGTCAGATGCAAAAAATTGTGGATTCAATTGCGGCATAGGGCAAATCGCGGGCAGCTAAGCGGCGGATTGACTGCTGAACTGGCCGAAACCGCCGTATTTGAGGGTGGATTGCCACATGGTTTTGGGTTTTTGTGGAATTTCTTTGGCTTTAAAGCCGGTGAAGAATGAGGTGACACATGTGGTCGCATGAGCGGCAGGCGCAGATCCTCGGTCAGCTGACCGCCCGGCAGAAGGTTTCAACCGGCGAGCTTGCCACACAATTCGATGTCTCGCGCGAGACGATCCGGCGCGATCTTCTGGAAATGGAGGAGAGCGGGCTTCTGAACCGCGTCCATGGCGGCGCGACCCTCGCGCGATCCGGGATCGAACCCGAGCCGGCCTATGAAATGCGCCGCGCCGAGAATGTGGCCCAGAAAACCGCCATCGGGCGCAAGGCCCTGACCCTGGTCCCCGAGGGATCGACGCTTTTCATTGACACCGGCACCACCACCATCGCTTTCGCGCGCGAACTGGCGGCGCGGGGCAATATCCGCGTGATCACCAATTCCTTTGAGATCGCCCGCATCATGTCTGCGGGGCGTGAATGCGACATCCTTCTGCTTGGGGGCGGCCGCATCGCGATGTGCCAGCGACCTATGGCGAGATGACCTTGTCGCAGATCGACCGCTTCCTCGCCGATTTCGCTGTCATCTCGCCGGTGGGTCTGCATGCCGACCGCGGCGTCACTGATTACGAATTGCATGAGGCCGAGGTCGCCCGGGCGATGATGCGTCGCGCCCAGTCGAATATTCTGCTCTGCGATTCCGGAAAGATCGGCGCGGAAAGCCGGGTCTCGATCTGTCGTCTTGAGGAGATCAACCATCTGGTCACCGATCCTCATCCGCGCGGTGCCAGCCTGACCCTGACGCGCGGCACGGTGCATTTTTGCGAGGTTGCGACAGGCAGTTGACCCCCCCCCCCCGATGGCTTGCAGGGGCCCGGCCTCACCCGGCCATTCGCCCGCCCGGCACGGGAAATGCTGCTGCCCCGGCGGCGGCGCAGAGATCCAGGCGGAAAACACACAGGCCTGGTACGCAGCGGGTGCGCGTTCAGGCACCGTCACGACCTGGCAATCTTCTGAAATCACTCCCCGAAGGTGACTGAAACACAGAGAGACCGAACTCTGGCAGGACGCCGTAAAGGTGGTCGAAAATATCCGACTGTATGCCCTCATAGGCCACCCAGGCGATGGTGTTCGTAAAGCAATAGATCTCGATCGGCAGCCCGTCAGCCTCGGGGGAAGCTGACGCACGATCATCGTCATGTCCTGACGAAGCTGCGAATGCGCCTTGAGATAACTCTCCACATAGGCGCGGAAGGTGCCGATATTGGTCAGGCGGCGGCGGTTCGAGCTGACCTCATCGGGCTCAAGGACCGCGTTCCAGTCCGACAGTTCACGGGTCTTGCGCTCGATATAGCTTCTGATGGGCTTCATCTGCTGCAGTCGAAGCAACTCGTCATCCGAAAGATAGCGGATGGTATTCTGGTCAATGTTAAGTGAGCGCTTGATCCTGCGCCCGCCGGTCTCCTGCATTCCGCGCCAGTTCTTAAAGGGCTGGGTTACGAGATTCCGGATCGGAACCGTCGTGATCGTCTTATCCCAGTTCTGGACCTTTACCGTATGGAGCGCGATCTCGATCACATCGCCATCGGCATTCTGGGCCGGCATTTCCACCCAGTCACCAACCTTGACCATGTCGGTGGAGCTGATCTGAACCGATGCGACCAGCGACAGCAGCGTATCCTGAAAGACGAGGATGAGAACGGCGGTCAGCGCCCCAAGTCCGGAGAGAAGGATCAGGGGCGAGCGGTCGATGACCGCCGCAACCATCAGGATCGCCGCAATGCCATAGACGAGAATTGTCGCAACCTGAACATAGCCCTTGATGGATCTGCCATTGCCCGCAGAACGCCGGTTCCAGATGGTGTGGAACAGCCCGAGCGCCGCCGAGATGGCCATCGCAAAAACCAGGATGTTGAATGCGTTCGCGACGTTTCGGACGATTGTGGCGATGGCAAAGGGCAAACCCGGTACCTGCATGATGCCGGCAGAAATCACCAGGGCAGGCGCGGCATTGGCGATCCTTGCAATCACCCCGGACCGTACAACCTCGGGTCCCTGGATATACTGGACCCCTTCGATCAGGCGGTGAAGGAGTTTCACCAGCACCGCCTTGGTAACGATGTTCACCAGGAGTGCGGCAAGGATCAGCGCACTGAGCCAGAATAGGTTTCGACCCAGGGTGTATCGACCGCGAAGGCCCAGAGGTTATGCATAATCTTAGTCTCTCATCTGCCGGTTTTGCCTGCGAAAGGGTGACCCTGCCTTGTGCCCTCTCAGGCGTCTCGGGGCAATGTCACGACCGGCCAGTCTGTCGGCATCGTGATCACTATCCATGCGGGATCGTGGGCTTACGCAGAGTGAAAGGCCAGGTCCGGCCAGGAATGTATTTCACGCATTCGGGGCATTGTTGCGAAAACGGCTGTTGGCCCGAGTTGCACCTTTCCCCCTTACATCCAGGACAGGCGCTGGATCCCGGCAGTGCCGAGGCCATAGAAGCGGTACATCCGGAGCAGGTGATCACCCATGGTTCGAGAGACCCTGCGACCCGATGCCGGTCTGGACTTCGGCTGTCTGACGGTCCGGATCACGTGAGGCGATGCATTCCCGCAAACGCCTTGAGGCAGCTCACGCTTCCCGTCGCAACGTTCGCGCCACTTGGCATCCCCTGTCGGGTAAAATACTGGATGCCGCAGCATGATCGTGAGATGGCCTGCGGCAACTATGTGTTCAGCCGGATCGACGCGGCCTTGCACAAAATGGCGTCAGCCTGAAGTCATGGGGGAATGTTCCGGCGTAAGAGCCCGCAGCCCCCCGCCATCCGACCAGAACGGAGACCGACACGATGCCGAAAGCCGTAACCGCCCGGATCGACAAATTGCTCTCCTCTATGGGCTATGGATCGCGCAGCGAGATCGGCCGGCTGGCGCGCGCCGGGCGGATCACACTGGATGGGGCAAAACCCGTCGATGTCACAAGCCGTATCACGGTTGACGCGGATCTGCCGGCACGCCTGAGTGTCGATGACGCGCCGCTTGATCCCGTGGCAGGGATGGTGATCCTTATGAACAAGCCCGCCGGCGTGACCTGTTCGCACAGCGAAGCGGGACCCCTGGTCTACGGCCTGCTGCCGCAGCGCTGGCGGCAGCGTGATCCGGTCCTCTCGACGGTCGGCCGGCTTGACAAAGAGACCTCTGGTCTCCTGCTCCTGACCGACGATGGCGATCTTCTGCACCGGATCATCAGCCCGCGACGCAAGGTCAGCAAGACCTATCGCGCCACCCTCGCCCGCCCGCTGAACGGCGACGAGGCAGCGCTGTTTGCCTCAGGTGACCTGATGCTGAAAGGTGAGACAAAACCGCTTGATCCCGCGGTTCTGGAAATCCTGTCGCCGACCGAAGCCCTGCTGACGATCACGGAGGGGCGATACCATCAGGTGCGACGCATGTTCGCGCCTGCGGCAATCATGTCGAGGCGCTGCATCGTGAGAGCCTGGGGCAGCTGCGCCTGCCGGATGATCTGGCGGCGGTTCCTGGAGGCTGCTCGGGGCGGAGGATCAGCAGCGGGTCTTTCTGTAGGATGTTCCCGGCCGGAACCGGGTCGCACAGGTTTCGACCCGGAAGTGCTTTGGCGGCCGGGCGTATTCCCATAGTCTGAAGATAAGCCCATTTCTGTGCCTGACTGCGGCACAGCGGCCTGCGCCAGGGTCAGACCGGTCACAGGGCGGGCACTCGGTCCCTGATCAACGCAATTCCAGGCAACCGGAACCAGAAATACGCGGCGGGGCGTTGCCCCGAAGGTTTTCGCGCTTACCCAGCGGCTCCAAAGGCACTATGCACCCTCATCTTACATATCCGGGGTCCGGTCATGGCGCAGAATGCCACCATCTACAAAGTCGAGCTGTCCGTGGCCGATATGGATCGCCACTATTACGAAACCCACAAGCTGACCGTTGCCAAACACCCTTCCGAGACGGATGAGCGGCTGATGGTGCGACTTCTTGCCTTCGCTCTCAATGCCGAAGCCGAGCTGGAGATGACCAGGGGCCTCTCAACGGATGACGAACCGGACATCTGCAGAAAAGCCTGAGCGGCGATCTTGAACTATGGGTCGCACTGGGCCTGCCCAGCGAGAAGGTCATTCGCCAGTCCTGCAGCAAGTCCAAAAAGGTCACCGTCTACGCCTATGGCGGCAGGCAGGCCGAGATCTGGTGGGATAAAATCAAGGGCAGCTCCGCGCGCTTCGACAATCTCCAGGTGATCAACCTGACACAGGAAGACACGGCCGGGCTGGCGAAGGAGGCAAATCGCTCGATGAAGCTGCAGGTCAATATCCAGGATGGCGACGTGATGGTCAGCGTCGATGGCAGCGTGCTTTACCTCAGCCCGACGAAATGGAAGGCAGCGGCATAGCGGGCACCTGATCGCGATGTGACGGCCGGAAGCCCCCAATCGCTGATCCGCAAGCCCTGCACGCGCCTTTTGGGCCAGGCAGATATGCACTGACCCGAGCGGCTGCAGAACAAGCGCCGAAAATGGCGTCCGCTGTTGCAGGTGGTCGCATTTTGATCGGTCAGTCCCTCTGTGATGCCCAAAAAAGGAAGAACCCATACCTGTGGCCTGGCTGAGGCAGGACACCGGCCCATGTACCCGACGCTCCGTCACGGACACAGGCGGCAGACAGTCCACGGAGAGGCAGCAAGGCAATCAATTCTCTGGGGGGAACATGGCTTCTCAAACTGAAACGGGCGGGCCTGGCCTGATACGGCTGGATGAGGCGCCCATGCGGCCCGTCCATATTCTTGCGGCGGCGGCGGTTCTTGGAGGCGCCGCGCTTGACGGCTATGTGCTGGGGATTGTCGGACCGGCCCTGGCTCTTGCGAAACAGGAGATGGAGCTTTCCGCCCTGGGTCAGGGCTGATCGCGGCAAGTGCCCTGATCGGCGTCTTTATCGGCGGGCTCTTCTTTGGCAACCTGGCCGACCGCTTTGGCCGCAGGCCGGTATTCTCCTGGAATCTGCTGGCTTTCGTTCTGCTCTCGGTCTTGCAGCTTTTCGTGCAGGAGGTCTGGCAGCTGGTGCTCTTGCGCCTTGCGCTTGGTCTGGCGGTCGGGGTGGAATATGCGGTCGGCACCTCGGTTCTTGCCGAATTCTCGCGCCGCAAAGGGCGGGGCGTGTTGCTGGGCAGCTTTGCCGTGGGCTGGCAGGTCGGGTTCACCATCGCCTTTGTCTATGGCAACCTGATCTATTCCGGCGACAACTGGCGGCTCTTGCTGGCAACCAGCGCGATTCCGGCGCTGCTGGTGTTTTTGCTGCGCATAGGCCTGCCGGAAACGCCGATGTGGCTGAAGGCGCGCGGCCGCGACGCCGAGGCGCAGGCTGTGGTCGAACGCCATTTCGGCAAGGGCTTTGCAATCCCTGATGTGGAGCTGAAGCTCAACCAGCCCTCGGCGCGTGAATTGCTGAAAGGGCCGAATGTCCGTCAGCATCTCTATTCCGGCCTGTTCTGGTTCTGCCAGGTGGGCCGTTCTTCGCGATCTTCACTTTTATCGGGCCGGTATTCGACTCGCTCGGGATCGAGGATCAGACCACGGTCGATATCTGGCTGAACCTTGTGCAGATTCTGGGGCGGTTTTCGGCCTTTTCCTGATCGCCTGGCTCAGCCGCCGCCATTTTGTCATTTTCACCTTCGCGGTAATGTTCGTGACGCTGCTGGCGATCGGTCTGTTCCCGCAGGCGCCGATCTGGGTGATTGTCGGCCTTTTCGCGGCCTATATGTTTGTCGCACCTGCGGCCAATAACATCCAGTATGTCTATCCCGCCGAGATTTTCGACACGCATCTGCGCTCGACCGGGGTTGGGTTCTCGGCGGCTTTCTCGCGGATCTCGGCGGCAGCGGCGGTCTATCTCCTGCCCTATGCGCTTGAGACCCTCGGCGCATCGGCAGCGCTGCTGATCATGGCGGGCCTTCCGCTTCTGGGGCTGGTGATGTCCATCCTTTGGGCCCCCGAGACCAAAAGCAAAGCCCTGCTCTGAGCGCGGCATACCTTGCGGCCCGGGCAGTCCTGTCCGGGCCGGAAACCGCAAGAGTTGAGACCCCGACTGCCGGTTCAGGCCAGGCCTCCGGCTAGACCGTCTTTTGCGTCCTCCCGCCCGGGTCACGTCACCTCCGAACCGGGCCTTCCCTCTCAGGGATGCTGCCCATATCATCCTGACGAGGAACAGCATTCAGCGCTCATTGCCGTCGCGGAACAAGCACATGATGAGGCCCCCTGCGCTTTCATGGCGAACGCAATGCGCAGCCGCCAAATCCAACAGGCCATCAGTATCCTTGCGTCCCGGGCTGGCTTTTCAAGGCATTTCGGCTTACTCCCATAGCGTGATCGTCTGTTATTATGAACCCGCTAAGGAATAGTCATGTAACTATGGCGCTGCCGGATCAGGTTGCTGGGGGAGACCAGGATGAAGACTGACAGCAAAGACTATCTCGATGTTTCGGGCCTTGTCGTCATCGTGGCGATTATGCTGATCAGCTTCATTGCCGATCTCAATATCCCGCTGGGCCATGCGGTCTGGCTGGGCTATCTTCTGGCGCTCGCGATCAGTTTCTCGCTGCGGTACCTCTGGCTGCCCTCAGCGATCGCGGTGGTCGGCATAGTGATGCTGATCCTCGGCTATGTTCTGGATGAGCGCGAAAACAACGTCGCAATCGCGCTTTCGAACCGCAGTCTTGCCTCGGCATCGCTGATATTCCTGGCCGTGGCCGGGACTTTCATGGTGCGAAACCGCCTGCGCATCGCGGCCGAGGACTGGCGCAAGAGCATCGAGATGGCGCTGGCGAAAGCTCTCGAGGGCGATCTGAGCCGGGTGCAGATCGGCGAGAACACGCTGCGGCTGGTTGCCGGGGCGCTTGGGGCGCGGGCGGCGGTCCTGTGGGAAAAGCAGCAGGACAGCCTGATCCCGGTCGCCTCCTGGGGAACCGCCAACACGGCCGAGGCGCTGCATGAAGGCCAGCCCGGTCGCCAGGCCGGCCATCTGCGCCGGGCATTGCAGGGTAATGAAACCGTGGTGCTTAAGGCGCCGGGCGAGGCGGCGCTTGACTGGGGGTCGGGGCTGATGCGGGGCCGGTCCGCCTGTTCGGTGATCGTGCCCACCCGCGAGAATGGCGTGGTCAATGGGGTGATCGAGATCGGCCTAGACCGCGAGCCGACCGACGCGGAGCGGGAATTGATCGAAAGCCTCGGCGACAAGGCCGGGGTCGAGTTGCGCTCGGCTTTGTACCGCGAGGAGGTGCAGCAGCTGCTGGATGAGACCCGCCAGCAATCTGAGGAATTGCGCAGCCATTCCGAGCGGCTGGCCGACACCAATGCCGAACTTGAGGAACAGACCGAGGCGCTCAAGCGCAGCGAAGGGCTGCTGCGGGATCAGCAGGCGGCGCTGGAAGAACAGAACGCCCAGCTTGAGCAACAGACTGCCGAGATGGAAGAGCAGCGCGACACCCTGGCGGCGACCGGGCGCAAGCTGGCCGAACAGGCCGAGGAACTGGCCCGCGAAAGCCGCTACAAATCCGAATTCGTCGCCAATATGTCGCATGAGCTGCGCACGCCGCTGAATGCGCTTCTGATCATGGCGCGGCTGCTCAGCGAAAACCGTGGTGGCAATCTGACGGGCGAACAGGTCCGCTGGGCCGAAACGGTGGAAAGCTCGGGCAAAGATCTGCTGCGGCTGATTAATGACATCCTGGATCTGGCCCGGATCGAGGCCGGAAAGGTGGCGATCTCGCCCGAACCCAGCGATCCGCGCGAGATTGTGCAGCGCATCGCGCGCGCCTTCACCTTCGCGGCGTCGGAAAAAGGCCTGAAGTTTGAGACCGAGATTGCCGGGGATATTCCGGGCATCATCACCGACCCCTCGCGGGTCGAGCAGATCCTGCGCAATTTCGTTGGCAATGCGCTGAAATTCACCGATCACGGCGCGGTCACGCTGTCGCTGACGCGCGAGGGCGAGGGCGTGCGCTTCCGGGTGAAGGATACCGGTATCGGCATTGATCCCGAACAGCACAAAGCCGTGTTCGAAGCGTTCCGCCAGGCGGATGGCTCGATCTCGCGCCGCTTTGGGGGCACCGGTCTTGGCCTTGCGATCTCGCGCGATCTCGCCGATCTGCTGGAAGGGCAGATCACGCTGGAAAGCGCGCCCGGCAAGGGAAGTGTCTTCTCGCTCTCGCTGCCGAAAACCCTGAAAGAGATCGATGAACTGCCGCCGGCAGAGCTTCGGCCCGGACTGAAGCCCGCCGCCCCGCCGCGCGCCGCGGAAACGCAGCCCATGCCACTGCGCGGCCCGGGCCAGATCATCGACCTGAGTGACGATCGCGGCGAGCTGGGCGAGGATGACCGCAGCCTGCTGATCGTCGAGGACGACCCGGCCTTTGCCCGCATCCTGCTTGATCTTGCGCATGAGCGCGGCTTCCGCGCGATTGTGGTCAGCAGCGCCGATGATGCGGTGCGGGCCGCGCAGACCTATCTGCCCGTGGGTGTGATCCTCGATATGGGCCTGCCCGATCATTCCGGCCTGACTGTGCTGGACCGCCTGAAGCGCGCGCCCGCCACCCGGCATATTCCGGTCCATGTCGTCTCAGCCGCAGATCACACCCGTGATGCCATGGCGAAGGGCGCGGTGAATTACCTGATGAAGCCGGTGGCGCGCGAATCCCTGATCGAGGCGCTCGACAGTATCGAATTCCAGGCCAACAGCCGGATCCGCCGCCTGCTGGTGGTCGAGGATGATCCGGCGCAGCTGTCGGGGATCAAGGCGCTTCTCGGCTCGGACGCGGTCGAGGTCACCGGTGCCGCGACAACAGCTGCCGCGCTGACCGCCTGCCGCAACAAGACCTTCGACTGTATCGTGCTGGATATGAACCTGCCCGACGGGACGGGGTTCGATCTTCTCGAACAGCTCAGCCAGGACGAGACCGCCTCTTTCCCGCCGGTGATCGTCTATACGGCACGCGCGCTTTCCGAAGCCGAGGAGCAGCGCCTGCGCCGCCATTCGCAATCGATCATCGTCAAAGGCGCAAAATCGCCCGAGAGGCTGATCGATGAGGTGACGCTGTTCCTGCATCAGGTGGTCTCGGATCTGCCGCAGCGTCAGCGCGAAATGCTGGCAGCCTCGCTGAACCGCGATTCGGAACTGGACGGGCGCCGCATCCTCGTGGTCGAGGATGATGTCCGCAATATCTACGCCCTGACCGGGGTGCTGGAGCCGCATGGCGTCGATATCCGCATCGCCCGCAATGGCCGCGAGGCGCTGGATATGCTGGGCCGGGTGACGGATGGCGCCGAGCCTCCGGTCGATCTGGTGCTGATGGATGTGATGATGCCCGAGATGGACGGGCTGACCGCGACCAAAGAGATCCGGCGCATTTCGAAATGGCGGGCCCTGCCGATCATCATGCTGACGGCGAAAGCCATGGCCGATGATCAGGCAAAATGCCTCGCCGCCGGGGCGAATGACTATCTCGCCAAACCGCTGGATGTTGACAAACTTCTGTCGCTGATAAGGGTCTGGATGCCGAAATGACGACCCCGGTTTCCGTCAGCGATAAGATCAACGATATTGAAACGGATCTGTTTCTCGAGGCGCTCCGGCGGCGCTATCACTATGATTTCAGCGCTTACGCCCGTTCATCGCTTGTGCGGCGGGTGGAGGTGGCGCGGACCCGTCTCGGCTGCGACAGCATTTCGGGGATGCAGGCGCGGGTGCTGCGCGAGCCGGAGCTTTTGCATGACGTGATTGACGCCATGACCGTCCAGGTCAGCGATCTGTTCCGCGATCCGGGCTATTACCTGGCCCTGCGCCAGAAGGTTATCCCGCATCTGCAGACTTTCCCTCGCTGAAGGTCTGGGTGCCGGGCTGCGCCAATGGCGAGGAGCTTTATTCTCTGGCCATTCTCTTTGCCGAAGAGGGCCTGCTGGATCGCACCATGTTCTACGCGACCGAAATCAACCGCCGCGCGCTCAGCAAGGCCTCGGCGGGGATCTATGAAACCGGGCGCGTTCAAAAATTCAGCGAGAATTATCGCGCGGCTGGCGGCAAGACGACGCTGTCAGATTATTACACCGCAGCCTATCGCGGCGCGGCATTCCACCGCCATCTGCGCCAGCGCACGCTGTTTTCCGAACATGACCTCGCGACCGATCAGGTGTTTTCCGAAATGCATCTGATCTCGTGCCGCAATGTGCTGATCTATTTCGACGAAACCCTCCAGAACCGCGCTCTGGGGCTCTTCGCTGAATCGCTGGTGCGTGGTGGCTTCCTTGGCCTTGGCTCGCATGAGACATTGCGGTTCTCTAAGATCAAACCTGCTTTCAGCGCCCATGACGAGGGTGAGCGCATCTGGCGCCGCACGAATATCGAAAAGATTGAAAATGCCCAATAAAGCCATCCGTTTCCTGCTGGTTGACGATCTCCCGAGAATCTGCTCGCGCTGGAGACGTTGCTGCGCCGCGACGGGCTGGAGATCCACCAGGCGCGCTCGGCCACCGAAGCGCTGGAGCTGATGCTGCATTATGACTTCCGTCTGGCCTTTGTAGATGTCCAGATGCCCGGCACCAATGGCTACGAACTGGCCGAACTGATGCGCGGCAGCGCGCGGACGCGAGAGATCCCGATCATCTTCGTCACCGCAGCCGATCACAATGAGATCCGTCACTTCCAGGGCTATGAGGCCGGCGGGATTGATTATATTTACAAGCCGATTGACCCGATCATCCTGCGCTCGAAAGCCGAGGTTTTCTACCGGCTGGCCCAACAGACCATCAACCTCGAGCATCAGCGCGACGAGCTGCGCGAAAGCGCCCAGGCGCGCGATCTCGCGATTGCCACGCTGCGGGCCCATGCCGACAACTCCCCGCTTGGGGTGATCGAATGCGATGCCAGCCTCAACCTTCTTGGCTGGTCGGGCGGTGCCGAACGGATCTTCGGCATCGGTGCGGGCCGGGTGCTGGGTGGCAATCTGGGCGAGGCCGGCTGTTTCCGGCCCGAGACGCTGGCGCAGTTCCAGGACTGGATCGCAGGCGCCGGCACGGTTGCCCGACACAGTGCCGAGGCCGTCGCCACCGGCGCGAAAGGCGAGATCAATTGCGAAATCTATGGTTCGGTGGTGATCGACCCGGCAACCGGCCGCCCTTCGCTTTCCCTGCAGGTGCTCGAGACAACCGAGCGTCATCAATCCGAAAAAGTGCGAGCCCTTCTGGTCGGAGAGCTGAACCACCGGATCAAGAACACGCTGGCCAATGTGCAGGCGATCATGCGGCAGACGCTGCGCACCTCGACCACCCTGCCAGAGTTCAATCTGCGGTTTTCAGGCCGGCTTCAGGCGCTGGCACGCGCACATTCCATTCTGTCAGATGTCACCTGGTCCAAAGCGTCACTGGGCCAGCTGGTAAGGGATCAGATCGAAGCCGGCACCCTCGATCGCGATTTCATCGATGTCAGCGGGCCCGATGTGGCCCTGTCGCCGGAAGTGACACTGCGCCTCGCGCTGATCCTGCATGAGCTGGGGACCAATGCCGCAAAATATGGCGCCCTGTCGCAGGCTTCAGGTCGGGCCCTGGGGCGGGTGATCCTGTCCTGGACCATTGACGCCGAAGGGCTGAGCCTGACCTGGCAGGAAACCGGCGGGCCCCGGTCAGCACACCCACACGGCGTGGCTTCGGCTCCGATCTGATCCATAACGGCGTCGGCGATGGCCGGGTCGAGGTTAACTGGAACAGGGCCGGGGTGATCTGGCGGATCATGATCCATTCCGGCTTTGGCCTTGACGGCGCGCAGCGCAGTTCTGAGACCAGGGCTGCCCGGCCGGGCGTGCCGCAGCGCGATGGCATCAAAGACAGCCGGGTCCTGCTGGTCGAGGATGAGCCGCTGATCTCGATGGAGCTTTCCGACGTGCTTGAGGATGCCGGTGCCCGGGTCGTGAAGATTGCGGCCAGTCTTGACGAGGCGATAGTCGCGGCGCGCACGCTGGATTTCGACTTCGCGCTGCTGGATGGCAATCTGCGCGGCGCGCCGGTGGATGTGGTTGCCCATACATTGCGGCTGCGCGGCGTGCCGTTCTGTTTCATCAGCGGCTACAGCCGGGATCAACTGCCGCGTGACTTTCAGGACGCCCCCTTGCTGACCAAGCCGGTGGATCAGGACAAGCTGCTGGAGGTCGTGCTTAAATTGCAGACCGGCGAAAACAGGCGCGCTACGGGCTGAGAACTACGGCCATGCCTGACGAAAACTGCCAGACACGGCGCCGAAATATGGTTGCAGCAAAACGCCCGCATCCGGAGGAAGCGCCCGCCGCCCGGGGCCCTGGGCGATGATGAAAGACGCCTTCGCAGTCTGGCCATCATTGTGTCGGCTTCACCCTCTGCAGGGTCATTCCTTCGGGTGCTGCGCTGATCTTTTGCCTTGCCAGACTGCCAGCCGCCGGTGACTATCGGCGCAAACCGTGCAGGACTGACGCAGCCCGCGCCATGAGGCACAGTTTGTTGTGACGGCGCATTTCGACACGCCCGAAAGCGATAACGGCAGGTCAAAAGGTCCGGACCTGTCGTGATTTATGTGACGCATGGCTATGTGAGTGCAGGTGACAAATGTCGGAAACACCCTCTCTGACTGAAAGCGCATCCTCATCGGTCGGAAGGATCACGCTTCCCCGCATGGCGACCATCGTCGCGGTCGCCGCCGTCCTTTATGTTGCACAGGATGTTTTCCTGCCGATCGCCATCGCGATGCTGATCGCCTTCGCGCTGTCACCGCTGGTTTCGGGGGCCCGCAGGATGGGCCTGCCGATGCTGACCTCTGTCCTGCTGGCCACGGCACTTGCCTTCAGCGTGATCGGCCTGCTCAGCCTGATTGTCTTTTATCAGCTGGCGGATCTCGCGGTGAAGCTGCCCAGCTTCCAGGCAAATATCATCAGCAAGCTTGATGCGATCCAGAGCGCCTCGGGCGAGGCCAGCCTGATGTCGCGCCTGATGGAGATGGCGGCCTCGATCAATTCTGAAATAAGTGGCGTCCTCCCGGAGAAGGCACGGCAGCGGCCCAGCCCATGCCGGTGCAGGTGGTGCAGCCCAGCAACCCGCTTGAAATCCTGCAAAGCCTGGTGGTCCCGCTCGTCAGCCCCATCGCGACGACAGGTCTTGTGATCGTGCTGGTGATCTTCATGTTGCTGGAGCGCGACAGGCTGCGTGACAGGTTCATCCGCCTGGTGGGCACCGCCGATCTGCACCGGACCACCCAGGTTCTCGAGGAAGCGGGCGGCAGAGTTGGCAGCTATCTTCTGATGCAATTGCTGGTCAATGCCATCTACGCGCTGCCGATCGGGATTGGTCTTTGGCTGATCGGGGTGCCGAATGCCGCCTTTGGGATTGCTGACGCTGGTTCTGCGCTTCGTCCCCTATATCGGCTCGGTTCTTGCGGCAGCCTTCCCGCTGTTCCTCGCCTTCGCGGTTTCCTCAGACTGGTCTGCGGTTCTCTACACCGCCGCGCTTTTTGCCGTCGTCGAACTTATCACCTCCAATATCATCGAACCCTGGCTCTATGGGGCCAATACCGGTGTGAGCTCGCTGGCGATCATCGTCTCTGCGATCTTCTGGACCTTTCTCTGGGGACCGCTCGGCCTTGTCCTGTCGACCCCGCTGACCGTGTGTCTGGTCGTCCTTGGCCGTCACATCCCACAATTCGAGCTGTTCGATATCCTGTTCGGGGATGAGCCGGTCCTGGCAAGTCACCAGAGGTTTTATCAGCGTTTGCTGTCAGGCGACCGTATCGAGGCGGCCTCGCGTGCGGAAGAGTTGCTTGAGGATATGACTGCGGCCGAATTCCACCGTGATGTAGCGCTTCCGGCCCTGTTGATGGCCCAGGATGATCGCGACCGTGGTGTGCTCTCGCCCGGACAGGAAAGCAGGCTCGCCGGGGTCGGGATGGCAGTTGTATCGGATATCGGTGCGCTGATGGCCGAAGACGCCGGCGAAGCGCAGGCTGCGCCGCAGCTGCGTATCACCTGTTTCGGCGGGCGCTGGCCCATAGATGATGTCTCGGCGGCGATCCTTGCCCAATCCCTGCAGGAGGAAGGCGCCGAGGTCCTCCACAGATCCTATATGGATCTTACGCCCGGCGGGCTTGCGGCTCTTAACCTTGCGGAAACCGATTGTGTGATCCTGTGTTTCCTGGATTCAACGCCCACACGGGCCTCCCTGCTGCATATCAGGCGGATCAAACGGCTGCGCGCGGGGCTGCGTCTTGGCATCGTGATCTGGCAGATGCCAAAAGATCTGATCCTTGAAGGGTCTGCGGGCCCGGCGCCGGTTGATCCCGCAAAGCTCGCCGAAGCCCGTTCCCTGGGCGCGGATTTTGTTGAGACATCCCTGGAAGGTGCCGTGGAAGCAGCCTTGCAGGATGTGCCCGCCCTGCCCCTTCCCGAAGCGCAGCCCCGCAAACGACCGAGCCGGCCCCGGTCTGCGGCCTGAAGAGCCGGGGCCTGCACAGTCCCCGACCTGCCCGCCACACCCGCAACCTGCCGCGTTGGATCATGATCTGCTTGCTGCAATGCTGTGGCGGCGGGCATCTGATCATCCGACCGCCACTGGCGGCGGGCAGCGCGCTCAGATAGGCAACCTCAGCGGTCAGTCTTCTGAAAGAAACGGGGCGCTCTGGCAGGAAATAGAGGCAAAGCCGGTGAGAGGTGCAGAGATGGATCTGAGCGGGAAAACAGTGGTCATCACCGGTGCCGGGCGGGGGCTTGGCGCGGCTTTTGCCCTGTCACTGGCCCCATTGGGATGCAATCTCATCCTGTGTGGACGGCGCGAGGCTGATCTCGCAGCCGTCGCCAGGTCCGTGCTCAGTCACGGAGGTAAGTCTGCGCAGACCGTGGCGCTGGATCTTGCCGATGCGGCAAGCGTCACAGAGGCAGTGGCGCGGATCGCCACATTTCAGGCCCCGGTCGATATCCTGATCAACAATGGCGCGATGTGGCTTGAAGCCAGCCAGGCCCCCTATGCCGAAGCGGAGGTGATGGCGGTCGTCAATGCCGCGATCACCGGGACATTCCTGCTGGTGCAGGGGCTGCGGCCTTTGATGCAGCTGTCCGACGCGCCCGATATTCTGACCATCGGCTCGATCAGCGGCCTGCCGAATGCGGCGCTGCAGACGGTTTCTGTGCCGTTCTATGCCGCCAAACGTGGCCAGGTGGCGCTTGCCGAAGGGCTGAGGCAAGAGTTCAGAGGCGGGAAGTTCCGCTCGATCCTGGTGAACCCGCCTTATCTCGACGAGGCGATGCCTGGCGGGCAGAGCTGGGCCGCAAACGGCACCCGTGCAAAGAATATGCGGGCGACGAGCCGGGATGTGGTGGAGGCGTCGATTTTCGCGCTGACACGCCCGCACCATATATCCCTGACCATCGAACTTGGCGCAGATGAGGGCGGCCTGTTCCCGTCCTGATGGGGCGGGCCGGGCGGGCTGTCACTTATGCCGCGCGATCATCTCGGCGATCTTCGTGAACCCGCGCGCCCGTGCATGTTCCAGCGCGGTGATGCCGTCGCGATCGGGGATCTCCGGATCGGCCCCCGCCGCCAGAAGCTGCGCGATGATCTCCTGATGGACCGGGCCGCCATCGGTCAGAACCACGGCCTCCATCAGCGCGGTCCAGCCGAGCCGGTTGACATGGTTCACATCGACCCCGGCCCGGATCAGTTGTGCCACCGCGTCGGGATGGCCCTTCTCTGCGGCGGGGATCAGGGCGGTGCCGCCAAAGCGGTTGGTGCTGCGCAGATCGGCGCCATGCCGCAGGATCATCGCGAGGATCTCGCTGCGGCCCTCGGCACCGGCCACGAGATAGGGGCTGTCCTGCTGGTTGTCTTTCGCATTCACATCTGCGCCGGCGGCCAGCAAAAGCCGGGCCGAAGGGATGTCGTTCTTCCAGACAGCCACCAGAAGCGCGGTCTGGCCGGATGCATTCTGCAGGTCGACAGTCTCGCCGGCGGTAATCGCCCGTTCCAGCGCGACGATATCTCCCGCGCTGATGGCTGCCAGAATATCCGCCTGTGCCATAGGCCCGCTCATGATCAGAACTCCCGCAAGTATCATCATCCGCATCGCATTGCCCCGCTTTTCGCTGTGGCGACCTGCGGGGGCGTAACGCTGCACCCCCGCAGGTCCTTGTATCATTTCAACCGGTCGGCGAACTGATCAAGCGCCTTATTGGCGCAGGCCTCGTCAAGATGACCCCCGGAGCCCCACCGACCCCGACCGCGCCGATGACCTGATCGCCTGCCCGCACGGGAACACCGCCCGCCAGCACAAGGAACCCCGGGATATCAGCCAGACCGGCGGCACCCGGGTTTTCGGCGACCGTTTTGGCCATGCCGCTGGTCGGGTTGCGCGATGCGGCCGATGTATAGGCCTTGGCGGTGGCGGCAGCCGCAGTGTGATTGCCCGCAGTCTCGGCCCGCACAAGCGCCAGCAGGATGCCCGCGCGGTCGGTCACTGCCGCCGCGACATTATGGCCGTCTGCGGCACAGGCCGCGACGGTGGCGGTGGCAATCTCGACCGCGAGACCGGTGCCGAGGCTGCGGAATTCGACAATGTCCTGCGCCATGACCGGCAGGGCAAAACAGGCGATGGCTGCGGCGCTGATGATCGTTTTCATAGTGTCCCCTCATAATGCTGATGCCCTCACCCTAACCGGGGCAGGCTTTGCGCCATATTCGCAGGATAACGGGGAGGGATCGGTAGGATTACGGATGCAGCGAGATCCAGGCGCGGGTCTGTTCCGCCACGGCTGCGGTGCCGAGCTTTGCCGCAATCGCCGCGCGGTGACTGTCAACCGTGCGCACCGAGAGGTGCAGGGCGGTGGCGATATCCTTGCTGCCAAGCCCGCGCGCGACCATTTCCAGCACCTCGGCCTCGCGCTGCGTCAGCAGTGACAAAAGCTGCCGCGTCTCGTCGCGCTGCAGATCGGCGGCCAGTTGTGCCTCGGCCCGGGTGATCGCATCCATCAGCGCATGTTCATCGACCGGCTTGGTCAGGAAGTCGGTCACACCGGCGCGAAAGGCCCGCCGGCAGGCTTCGACATCGCCGTGACCGGTCACCATGATCGCGGGCCAGTGAATGCCGCGCTGCCCCAGCTGATCAATCAGTTGCAGCCCGCTGATCACCGGCATGCGCAGATCCAGCAGCAGCACGCCGGGCCGCGCGGTGTCGAGATGGGCCAGAAGATGCGGGCCATCGGGAAAGCCGGTAACCTCTTTGTGATAGGTGCGCAGCAAAAGCGTCATCGCCTGGCTGACGGCGGCATCGTCATCAACGAGATAGATCATCACGCCCCGCCTCCGGCAGCAAAAGGGTGAAGACCGCACCGCCGGTTGTGGGGTCGTTCCCGGCGGTAAGATGGCCTGACATAGCCTCGGTCAGGCGCTCAGACAGCGAAAGACCAAGCCCCATGCCATCGGGTTTCGTGGTGAAAAACGGCTGGAATATGCGCGAGATGTCGTCTTGCGCGATCCCCGGCCCGTTATCGGCCACACGCAGGGCAACCATGCCCGCGCCCGCCGCGCGTGTGGTGATGGAAATCACCGGCGCAGCGGTTTGCGCCATCGCCTCGGCGGCATTCATCAGCAGATTGTGCAGCACCTGCTGAAACACCACATGGTCGACGCGGATGGTGGCATCACCGCTCAGATCCACCCGCAGCACGATCCCGCGCCGGTCCAGCTCGGGGCGGATCAGTTGCAGCGCATCCTCCAGCGCCTTGCGCAGGGGCCAGGCCCGGGGCGCGACCGGCGTGCCGCCGATATAGGCGCGCATCCGGCCCAGAATATCACCCGCGCGCCGGGCCTCGCGGATATTGGCGTCGATGGCTGCGGCAAGGATCTCGGGCATGTCCAGCGCCAGGGCCCGTTTCGCTGCCTGGCTTTGCCCCGAAAGCGCCGCCACCGGCTGCGACAGCTCATGCGCGATCCCCGAGGCCATTTCCCCCAAAAGCCCAATCCGTGCGGCATGGGCCATGCGCGCCTCCTGTTCCAGCAGAGCAAGCTTCTGGTCTTGCAGGCGCGCATTCCGGCGGGCATCGATGCTGCGCCAGCTCAGCCACAGAAGCACCACAGCAAGCGCAAGGAGCGGCGCCAGGACAGGCAAAGGCAGGATCTGCGCGAGACCGGGCGACAGCACAAGATCCAGCCGCAGCGGCTGGGTGGGATTGGCGATCTGGCGGCTTAGCGCCAGGCGGAACGGCGCGGAGGCGACGTTGTCGCGCGGCGTCAGCATGGTCTCGCCAAGCGAAAGGCTCGCGCTGAGCCCGGAAGGGATTGCGGCTTCGTCCAGCATCCGGCGGGCATCAATCTTCAGCCGGACCACAAGGCCGGGACGGACCAGCTTGTAGATAAGATAGGTTCCGGCCCCGCTGTCTGCCGCCGTCTGTGTGGCGCCGGGATGGGCAAGGGGGGTGGCGCGGGCTCATCGGGCATCGGGGCCGGCCCGGCCGGAGTTCCAAAGCCGATCACCTGGCTGCCATCATCCGCCGAGACGCTGACACCGATGATGCGCGGGTAGAATTCCAGGATCGCCACCGCAAGCCCTTGTACCCCCTGGGCGTTCTCACCGGTAAGGCCGGATCCCTGTTCGACCGCCGTGCGGATCACGGCGGAAAGCGCCGTCAGATGCGCCTCATGCTGTGCGAGCTTTTCTGCGAGTCCGGTCTCGAGATGCAGCGCTCCGGCGTCCAGCTCACGCGCCGCCATCCGCCAGCAGGAAAAGACCCCGACAGCTGCGACCACCAGCAGCGCTGTGATCGCCGCGAAAGAAGCCCTTCTGAAGCGCAATCTTTCCCCACCTCCCTGAACCTGCTCCTCTGCGAGGGACACTATAGGCGCCTCTTGCCGCACCGAACAGGACCCGCCGCCGACGCCGCGATCCTGTGGTGGGGGCCTGTGTAGCGGATGAGGCAACCCGCAAATGTCTGTGACCCGTTGTCCAGCGCCACGATTAGCGCGCCCGGGTCGCAACCTGCCGGGCGATGAGGTCCTCGGTCACATAGGTGATGCCGGAGCCGCACATCGCCGCATCGGCCAACTCATAGAATCCGTTGATGGTCAGCGGCCTCTCGACCGCACTCCCGGGTCTTCACTGTTCTTCTCAAACGCCCAGACATAGAATCAACCGGCCTCGATCTGTCGGATGTTGATTCAGGTACGGGCGATCAGCTCCTTTGGCTGCATGGGCTTGCCGATATGTAGTAGCGTGACGCGGCGGGCGGGCCGCACTTCGATGCCTTTCGGCAGGCTGGCCAGTTTCGGCATGGCCTCGCTGCGGTTTCCAGGCGCATCATTGCCGGCACATCTTGCATGCAGGAATCTGGCGGCTGCGCCACGTACCTGTTGAACCGCCGCCTGGATCAGACCAGAGCTCAACCGATCAGTGATGAGACGCCGGGCGATCTGTGTTACTTTCGCGGCTGGGGCGCGGTGGCGCCGCTACGGGTCAGGACCATCTATCCGCTGCGCCTTGATCATATGTCTTAAGGAGAAAACCGATGGAAATATTCCGTGCCGGACAGGTGCCTTCGCGCAAAGGTCCCGCCGACTGGTTCACCGGACAGGTCCGTATCGACACCCTGTTCAATCCCGCCGCGCCCGAGCGCGTGCAGGGCGCGAGTGTGACCTTCGAGCCGGGCGCCCGCACCGCCTGGCACACTCACCCGCTGGGCCAGACGCTGATCGTCACGGCTGGCCTCGGCCGGGTGCAGCGGGATGGCGGCCCGGTCGAGGAAATCCGCCCCGGCGATGTTGTCTGGTTCGCTCCGGACGAACGCCACTGGCATGGTGCCAGCCCCGCAACCGCCATGACCCATATCGCCCTTCAGGAAGTAAAGGACGGCAAAGTCGTCGACTGGCTGGAACATGTAAGCGACGCCGAATACGGCGTCTGACCTGGCTGAAACACGTATGATCGGAATCCAGGGCCAGCCCCTGCGGGTCAGGAATGCAGCTGACCACAGCGCAAACCGGGCCGGACCCACCACAAAAGGAGACCTGAAATGGTTGTGAAAGCCTATGGCACACCGGCAGGCGATGCGCCGCTGGCCCCCCTGAACATCACCCGCCGCATGCCCGGCGCCCATGATGTGCAGATCGGGATTCTGTTCTGCGGCATCTGCCATTCCGACCTGCACCAGGCCCGGGGCGAATGGGCCGGAACTCTGTATCCCTGTGTTCCGGGTCACGAAATCGTCGGCCGCGTCGCCTCGGTCGGCGCACATGTCACCCGCCACAGGCCCGGAGACCTGGTCGGCGTCGGCTGCATCGTCGACAGCTGCCAGCATTGCGCCGAGTGCAATGACGGGCTGGAGAATTACTGCGACAGCATGATCGGCACCTATAACGGGCCGACGCCGGACGCGCCCGGCCATACCCTTGGCGGCTATTCGCAAGAGGTGGTGGTACATGAGCGCTATGTGCTGAAGATCACCCATCCCGAGGATCAGCTGGCCGCCGTGGCCCCGCTTCTCTGCGCCGGATCACCACCTGGTCGCCGCTGCGCCATTGGGGACGGGCCCGGGCAAGAAGATTGGCGTCGTCGGTATCGGCGGTCTTGGCCATATGGGAATCAAACTGGCCCATGCCATGGGCGCGCATGTGGTGGCCTTTACCACCTCGGAGTCAAAACGGACCGATGCGCTGAAGCTCGGCGCGGATCAGGTTGTGGTATCGCGCAACGCGGCAGAGATGGCCGCCCATGCCAAAAGCTTCGATCTGATCCTGAACACGGTGGCCGCGCCCCATGATCTGGACGCGTTCCTCGTGCTGTTGAAGCGCGACGGTACGATGACGCTGGTCGGCGCACCCGCCACGCCGCACCCGATGCCCAATGTCTTTAACCTGATCATGCGCCGCCGCAGTCTTGCCGGGTCGATGATCGGCGGCATCCCGAGACACAGGAGATGCTGGACTTCTGCGCGAAACACCGCATCACTTCCGATATCGAGATGATCCGTGCCGACGAAATCGAGGCCGCTTACGAACGGATGCTGAAAGGCGATGTGAAATACCGCTTCGTCATGGATATCGCCACGATGTGATCCAGCAAGGCGCTCCGGCATTGCCGGGGCGCCTTGCTGGCTGCCGGGTGGCGGGCTCCGGATTTCCCCATGGTCTTCGTCCGCTAAGGCGTGGCAAAGGCGCCTTGGGCCTTATTAAGGTTTCAGATGTTCCAGGAGCGGTCTGTGACGGGCCCAATCGGGGTTTGCGCCGCTTCCGGGTTTTGCATGGCGGATGCGAACGTCTCGTACAACGCGCCGGCTCCCCCGGGAAATCCCAGGGCATCGCCGCTCTGTCGCTGAAAATTGCGCTTCTTTCGTCGAGGGCTGGACGCCTGAGCCCTCCAGCCCGACTTTCACAAAGGACGTGGAAAGATGTCCAGCACCATCCAGGGCAAAACCATTCTGAGCATCGGCGCCTCTTCGGGTATCCGCGAGGCCACCGCATAGCGTCTTGCCGCCTGAGGCCCGGAGGTGGTTCTGAGCGCACGCCGCGAAGACCCGCTGAAAAAGGCCGCCCGGGCGATCACCGGGCGGGAGAGCAGCCGATCAGACAGGAGCCGGAGTCACTGAGGACAAACTGGCCTTCGTTGCCCGGGCCCGTGCAACATTCAGCAGTAACGACTCCATCTTCCTTAACACCGGCCGATGCCCGGCGCGCCAGTCCCGGCACTCAGGATCACGGAATGGAAACCTCTTATTGATATGAACATCAATCGCAGCCTGAACGGGCGTGCCGCAGTCAGGCCGGCAATGCGTATCTTCCGGTCCAGGTCGCTGTAGCGTGCAGAGCGCCACCCGGCCTCAGGACATCAGGCCGACGCCGGGTTGCTGCGCAAGCCATCTCCGCAGAGCCGACACGCCGATGCCTGGCCTGGCCCGGTTCTCTCTTTCATTACAGGCCCTCAGGAGCACTCTGAAGCGGTTATCCCGTGAGGGGTTCATCTGCTGAACCGTGGGTGGAAGCACGGGAAGAGAAGCAGGCCGCATATAGCAGGCGATGGGATTTGACACTGGCCCGCTGGCCGTCGGCGGGAGCAGAACCGCTCTCGTCCTGCACCCGGATCTGCGGCAAGCGATGGGGCCCGGGATGGATCCGATCGGCCCCGCCTCGAATACATGAAATGACAGGATGCCGTGCAGTATGTCAGCCCGGACCCTGATCTGAACGGGGCGCGGCCCGCTCCCTGGATTTGCGGTTAAAAGCCTCCAGCGCCGAGAGCGCACGTTTGCGGCCCTGATCCAGGAGCGCGGCGCTGTCTGTAAGAGCGCGGTGCTCAGGCGCGTTCCAGGAGGCAGGCACAGTCTCACGCCAGGCGCTCGCCCTTCGCCCGTCAGCCAGTGATCGCGGTAAAGACTTTTTGGGTCAAAACTTGCCGCCTGCTTCTCCGGGTTGAAGATGCGGAAAAAGGGCGAGGCATCGGGCCCGCAGCCTGCAACCCATTGCCAGTTCATCGCATTCGCGGCCGGATCCCAGTCGGTCAGGCTGTCTTCGAAATGCGCAAGACCGATGCGCCAGTCGGTCAGCAGATGTTTCGTAAGCCAGCTTGCCACCACCATGCGGACCCGGTTGTGCATCCGCCCGGTCACCCGCATTTCGCGCAGGCCCGCATCAACCAGCGCGATGCCGGTTTCGGCGCGGCTCCAGGCCAGGGCAGCGGGATTGGCGCCAAGCCAGGGAAAGCGCGCCCAGTCCGCGCGCCAGGCCGTCTCGGCCAACTGCGGGAAGGCCAGGAGCAGATGCCAGGCAAATTCACGCCACAGAATTTCCGAAAGAAACTTCTCAACCCCGGGGCAAGCGCGGGGTCGATGTCGCCACGCAGCGACGCCATCGCCCAGATGCGGCGCGGACTGATCTCCCCCAATGCCAGATGCTCTGACATACCCGAAGTGGCGTCAATATCCGGGCGGTCGCGGTGGGCGGGGTAATCCGGCAGATGGGCGATAAAATCCCCGAGCCGGGCAAAAGCCGCTGCCTCGCCCGCAGGCAAGGCCTGTTCCGCCAGAACCGCCGCCCCGCGATACATATCCGGCGCGAGGGTCAGTTGTCCGGCCCGCAGCGCGCCGATGGCCGGCAGGGCGGTGATTGCAGCAGGGGGCGGCAGGGGCCGGTCGGGCCCCGCAAGCCGCACGGCCCGGGCAAAGGGGGTGTAGACGCGAAAGCTGCCTCCCGCGCCGGTTTTCACCCGTGAGGGATGGATCAGCAGATGGCCTTCATGCAGATGCAGCCTGACAGGGCCTGGCGCGAGTGCCCGGCGCAGGCCGTCCTGCGCGGCGCCGGTGGCCGCTGTCGGCCAGTCGTTCTGATGGATGGCGCTGGCCCCGATGCGGATGGCAAGATCGGGAAGAAGATCAGGCGCCTCTCCCTCCAGCACAGTGATCGGCTCGCCCGTCCGCGCCTGCCATTCGGCATCGAAGCTGGCCAGGGCCCGCCCCAGCCGCCAGCGGCTGGCCGCGCCTTGCGCACGCGTCGCAGTGTCGATGACAAAGACCGGCAGAACGGGTCCGTCCTTGATTGCCGCCGTCAGCGCGGCATTGTCGTCAAAGCGGAAATCGCGGCACAGCCAGAGGATTGATGTCATCTTATGCCGCCTGTGCAATTTGGCCGACATGGCCGAATTCGACCTGTACCACATCAGAGCGCCCGGTCGCAAAGGTCGCGGCGCAGCTCTCCAGGTAATAGCGCCAGCCGCGCAGGAAGGGCTCGTCATAGCCAAAGCGGCGGATGCGCGGGGCGGCCCCGGTCATGCGCTCGGCCCAGATCCGGCAGGTGCGAGCGTAATCCTGCCCGAAAGAAAAGCTCGCATGCAGTTCCAGCCCGGCTTTCGCGCCCTGATGGCGCAGGATCGCCGGGCTGGGCAGCATACCGCCCGGGAAGATATGCTGACGGATGAAGTCAGAGCGTTTGCGATAGATCGAGAATTCGGCATCCGGCACGGTGATCGCCTGCAGGACCGCCCGCCCGCCGGGGGCAAGGCGCGCTTTCAGCGTGGCGAAATAGGCGGGCCAATAGCGTTCGCCGACAGCCTCGATCATCTCGACCGAGACAATATTGTCGAAGGTCCCGCCGGCGTGGCGGTAATCCTGCAGCCGGATCTCGGCCCCTCCGTCAAGCCGTGCATCGGCATAGCCCTTTTGCGCGGGCGACAGCGTCAGCCGGTGACATGACGCCCGGTTTCGGCGGCGCGTTCGGCAAATCCGCCCAGCCGCAGCCAATCTCGAGAATGCGCTCGCCCGGAGCCAGCCGCGACAGGATACGATCATTCTTGCGCGCCTGGGCGGTTTCCAGATCATCGGTGCCGTCGAACAGAGCCGAGGAATAGCTCATGCCCGGATCAAGCCAGAGCTGGTAGAATTCATTCCCGACATCGTAATGCGCCCGGATATTGCGTGACGAGCCCGCGAGCGAATTGGTCCGCAGCCGGTCGGTCAGGCGAAACCTGAGAGCAGCAAGCCAGCCCGGTCTGCCCTGGCCATTCAGCAGATCGAAATTGCGGATGGCAAGGCTCAGAAGCGCTTCGAGATCCGGGCTGTCCCAATGGCCTGCGACATAGCTTTCGCCAAACCCCACATCGCCGCGCGTCGCCAGCGCGGCAAGCAGCGCCCAGTCGGTGATCCGGATCACGGACTCGGGGCCTTCTGATCCGAAATTATGACAATGGCCCTCGGGGGTGGTCAGGCAAAGGCGTCCGTGCCGGATACCCTCAAGCGAGGCGAGAAAGCGGGTCTGTAGCAGGCTCATCAGCTGATTTCCTCAGGGGGCGCAGGGGGCAGGCGGCGATAGGCGACGCCTTTGAGGCGCAGGCGCAGGGCCTGCCAGTAGATCAGGGCCAGGACCCGCAGCGCGCCGCCCGGACGGCGGAAGGCGGCTGTCAGCAGGCCAGACTGGCGCAGGGGCCGGGGCGCGGCATTGAGTGTGGCGATCAGCCCCTCTTTGCCATCTGTGTGGCGGATCAGCATGGCAACCCGGGCCGGGGTCACGCGGAACCGGAACTCATAGCGCCCGGCCACGTCCTGAAAAGGCGAGACGTGAAAGACCTTTTCGGTGGTCATGAGATCTTCAGGCCCGATCGGCGTGAACCCCTCATGGTGACAAAGATAAGAGTGCCGCTGGCCAAAGGTGTTGTTGACCTCGGCGAGCACAGCAAGAAGATCATCGCCGCGCAACACCATCCAGAAGCTGACCGGGTTGAACCAGAAACCAAGGAACCTAGGCTGCGCCATCAGCGCCAGGGTCATCGCACCCTCTCGGCGCAGACCGGCCTGCCCCAGCACCTCCCAGGCCCATGCAGCGCCTTTGCCATTCCCCCGGGGGCCGCCATGGTCAGTCGCGCAAAAGCTGAAAAGGCCGGCGCGTCCAAGGCGGAAGAGCCCGTGCCGGCATACGACCTCGGGCGCCAGCAGCAGATAATCGACCCGGTAGCGAAAGGCATGGCGCCGCGCGCCGCGTCTCGCATGGGTCACATCCGAAGTCAGATGCAGCACCGCGCCTTGCGCCAGTTGAGAGACAAGCCCGCCTTCCATCTCTCAGACCGTCGCGGGCAGCAGCTGCCGCGCGATCCGCACGGCGCTGGCAAAGCCGTCCTCGTGGAAGCCATTCCGCAGCCAGGCCCCGGCGAACCAGGTCTGCCGCGTGCCCTGCATGGCCCTGATCCTGGCCTGGGCGTCGATGGCGGCCCGGTCAAAGACCGGGTGGCGGAAGCTGGTCTCGTCATAGATCCGCGCCGGATCTATCGCGGCGCCCGGGTTGAGGCTGACGAAAAGCGGATCAGTCTCGGGCAGCGATTGCAGTCGGTTCATCCAATAGGTGACGCCGACCGCCTGCTCTGCCTGCGGCTCATCCGCGCGGTAGATCCAGGAACTCCAGCAGGTGCGGCGGCGCGGCATGACAATGGGATCGGCGTGCAAAACGGCGCGATTGTCCTGAAACCGCACCGCGCCGAGTGCGGATCTCTCCTCCGGTGACGGATCGGCGAGAAGGGCCAGCGCCTGATCGGCATGGCAGGCCAGGATCACATGATCGAAGCGCTCGGCCTCGCCCTGTGTCTGAACGGTGACGCCCAGAGGGCCGCGCGACACGGCGCGCACCTTTGTGGCCGGGCGCAGGGCGACAGCGCGCGCCTGCAGCGCGGCTGTAAGCCGGGTCACATAGGTCACACTGCCGCCGGTGACCGTCCACCACTGATGTTGCCCGCCCTTTGACATCAGCGCGTGATTGCCCAGAAACCGCAACAGGGTCACAGCCGGGAAAGCACCGATGTCGCGCGCCGGCGTCGACCAGATCGCGCCGCAGATGGGATAAAGGTAATGGTCCCGGAAGCGGGTTCCGAATCCGAGCTCCGTGATCAGCGCTTCGATGGTGAGGTCTGCCCGCCCCGCTGCCGTCTCCGTTGCCCGCGCGTTAAAGCGCAGGATATCACGGATCATACGGTGAAAGCCGGGCCGCAGCAGGTTTGAGCGCTGCGCGAACAGCGCATTGACCGAGCGCAGCGCGAATTCCACGGCGCCATTCCCCAGCGAGACGCCAAAGCTCATATCGCTGCGCTGCACCGGCACATCCAGATCACGAAACAGCGCGGTCAGATGCGGATAATTGGCGTAGTTGAAGACGATGAACCCGGTATCCACCGGAACATCGCCCGCAGGCCCGCCATCACCGTGCGGGCATGCCCGCCAAAACGCGGCGCGGCCTCGAACAGGGTGACCTGATGATGCCCCGACAGCAGCCAGGCGGCCGCGAGGCCGGAAATCCCGCCACCGATGATGGCGATCTTCTGTGGTGCGTTGCGTGTC
Source organism: Gemmobacter sp. 24YEA27 (assembly GCF_030052995.1). Lineage (NCBI taxonomy): Bacteria > Pseudomonadati > Pseudomonadota > Alphaproteobacteria > Rhodobacterales > Paracoccaceae > Gemmobacter > Gemmobacter sp. 24YEA27. The sequence continues at coordinate 186,598 of NZ_JASJPW010000004.1, forward strand.
AGGTCAAAAGGCACATCCGCCCCCTCTGGTTGTCTGTCTGTAATTACGCAGCCACGCTGGTCCCGGATCACTATGCCCCGCTGGAATTGCATTTTTCGCTGCGCGGTGATCTGTTGTACCGGCGCCGGCGTATCCAACCCATGATGTCAGAGAGCCGCAGCACCCTGAATGTGATCCCCGCGCCCGATCCGGGCGTTGCAGTGCCGTGCGGAGGCGCCCGGATGACCGCGAAGGAGAGCGAGCTTTTGTCATCAGACACGGCACCAGACTCAGCATCAGACATGGCGGGCGGGACCAATCCGACCCTGTGGTTGCTTGCGGTGCGCGACCAGCGCGACCGGGCCTCTTTTTTGTTGTTGTTCGAGCAATTTGCGCCCCGGCTGAAGGCCATGCTGATGCGTGGCGGTTTGCGCGATGGCAGCGCAGAAGATGTGGTACAGGATGTGATGCTGGCGGTCTGGCACAAGGCGGCGCAGTTCGATCCGCACCGGGCCGAGGCCAGCGCCTGGATCTACCGCATTGCGCGCAACCGCCATATCGACCTGATCCGCCGCAAACCGCCGCCCGAACCCGATGCGCTGATCGAACCCGAAGGCTCGGAGCCCGACGCCGCGCAGATCCTCGCCCTTGGGCAGGAGGCTGCGCTTTTGCGCCGGGCGCTTGATGCGATGTCTCCGGATCAGGCCAGGGTGCTGGAACAGGCTTATTTCGAGGATCTGCCCCATAGCCGGATCAGCGAGATGACCGGCCTGCCCCTTGGCACCATCAAGTCGCGGATCCGGCTGGGCCTGGACCGCTTGCGGCGCGACCTGAACGCTTTGAGGCAGCCATGACCGCCATCACGCATCATATTTCAGACGCATTGCTTGACGCCTGTGTAACGGGCAGCCTTCCCCATCCCTTTGCGGTGGTTGCCGCAGCGCATCTGTCGCTCTGCGATACCTGCCGTGCGCGGGCAGAGGCCGCCGAGATGCTTGGCGGCAGCCTGCTTGATCGCATCACCCCCGCAACCCTCAGCCCGGGCGCGCAGGATCGCCTGCTGGCCGCGCTGGACGATAACGCGCCACCCCCACTGCAGGCGACGGCCTCTGGCATTTTTCCCGCACCTGTCATGCAGGCGCTTGGTGGCCAGCCGCCGAAATGGCGGATGCTGGGCGGTGGGATCCGCCAGCAGATCCTGTCCGCCGACAGCGAAGGCTCGCTGCGGCTGCTTTATATTCCGCCTGGGCGCGCGGTGCCCGCGCACAGCCATGGTGGGCTGGAACTGACCCTGGTGTTGCAGGGCAGTTTTGCAGACAGTGAGGGCCGTTTCGGCCCCGGTGACGTGGAAACCGCGCATGACGAGATAGACCATCAGCCGGTCGCCGGGCCGGACGCGCCCTGCATCTGCCTTGCGGCGACCGACGCGCCTTTGCGGTTTCGCGCGCTTATCCCGCGTCTGTTGCAGCCACTGTTCAGGATCTGACCCAATGGGCTTTGCCGGCAAGACGGTCTGGATCATCGGCGCAAGCGAGGGCATCGGCGCGGCCCTTGCCCGGGCGCTGTCGCAAGAGGGCGCGCGACTGATCCTCTCGGCGCGCAATCGGGCCGCGCTGGAATTACTGGCAGCCGGCTGCCACAAGGCTCAGGTACTGCCCCTCGACCTGGCGGCCCCGGGGGGCCTCGCGGATGTGGTGGCCGGTCTTGAACCCGGCAGCCTCGATGTGGTGATCTGCACCGCCGCGCTTTATGATCCGGGCCGGGTTTCGGACCTGGATCCTGAGAGCATCGCGCGGCTGGTGGCGGTAAATCTCCTGGGGAGTTTCGAGGTCGCCCGCCTCGTCCCACCTTTGTTACGTGATGGCGGACAGCTGGTCCTCTTTGGCTCGGTCGCGGGCTATTTCGGCCTGCCGGGCGGACAGCCCTATAGTGCGACCAAGGCCGCGGTAAACAATCTGGCCGAGACCCTGCGGACCGAACTGGCGCCGCGTGTTGACGTGCGGCTTGTCTGCCCGGGGTTCGTCGCGACCCGGCTGACCGCGAAGAACACCTTCGCGATGCCCGCGATAATAACGCCGGAACAGGCGGCGCGAGAGGTAATCCGTGGTCTGAAGGGGCGTGCCTTTGAGATCCATTTCCCCAAACGGTTCACCTGGGCGATTAAATGTCTCAGGGCGCTGCCCTATGCGGTCTCGCTGCGGCTGACCGCGCGACTCAGGCCAGGCGACCGCTGAGAGCCGCCACCCCGGCCCAGGCCGCAAAGCCGGTCAGGACGGTACCCCAGAGCCCATCCGCCAGCACCTGTTGCCAGGACCAGTCTGCCAGCGTGGCATAATTCGTCATCTCATAAGTGCCATAGCACATCGCCCCGAGCAGCGCCCCGAACGCCAGGGCCTGTAACGGTGCCCCGGCTTTCAGCGCCGGCAAAGACACGAAGAACAGCAGCCCGGCGACATAGAACAGATAGAATACCACCGCAGGCCCCAGCCGGAGCGGCGCCGCCAGAAGATGCCCGATATGCGCCTCGAAGACCGGACGGATGATATAGCGGATGCCGACCATATCGAGGCCCAGAAAGACCGCTGCCGTCACCGCATAAAGAAGAATGGCCTGGCCCATGGTCTGCTCCGTTCTGTCAGCCTCTGTCCCCGGAATACGCGGCGCGGGCAGAGATGGATCACATCGCATTCTTGCTTTGCGCGTGCCCCCTGCCCGGAAGGCCGCAAAACACCGGACAACCGATCCCCGGCCGGGATTGTATGCGGAAGGCCTCAGATCTGAGCAGATTGCGGTTCTGCCGCCCCGATTTCGGCAAGATGCGCCAGAAGGACCGGCAGAGCGGTGGTCTTCCAGGCCAGCCAGGCCTCTTCCAGTTCGGCCGCGCTGCGGGTCTTTTTCAAGGTCGCCAGACCGCGCAGGAAAATCGCAAAAGTCCCGTCGAGGAGGAGCAGGATACGCTTGTCCTGCAAGGCAGCCGCGCCGAAGGCCAGTTCATACATCCGCTTTTGCAAAGCGCGCTGCGAGATCGCGTAGTGATGCATCCGCGTGCCGAGCTCGGGATTGGTACGCGCGGCCAAGAGCAATTCCCCCACCACTTCGAAAATGCGCCCCATCGCCACCAGGCGCAGCTGCTCAAGCGCGGCATCGGCGCGGGCGGGCATATCGCGCGGCAACTCTGCCATACGCACCTCATATTCCGCGACACTGCGCTGGAACAGGGCATCAACCGACGCGGCCAGCAGATCCTCGCGCGTGCCAAAATGATGCAGATGGGCGCCATGGGTCACGCCGGCCCGGGCCGAGATCGCGGCAATGGTGACTTTCTGATAGCCACTTTCCCAAAGCTGCTCGATGGCGGCATCGATCAGCTTTTGCCGGGTCATCAGGCTGCGCAGCTGGGGCGGGCGGGCCTTTTCGGTCTTTCGCGGTGCCATACTCACTTCCGGGTGTCAGGTCAGACAGGACTTTTGCGCCCCTGAAAGGGCCGATGAAACACCTTTACGCGGATCGACCTGCACCAGAACCGACAGACCCGAGGCGACCAGAAGGTCATCTTCGAAGATCTCATGCGACATGTCAAAAGAGCTGTTGCCGATCCGGCTGACAACGGAACGGGTGACAAGGCGGCGCGCTGCGACCGGCTGGGCGTGAAAATCGACGCGCAAAGAGACCAGGCGCCATTCGACATCCCGGGCCAGCGGAATGCCGGCCAGAAAATCCAGCCGTGCATCTTCGATCAGTTCCGCCAGTTTCAGGCTGTTGACATGGCCCATTGCATCGCGGTCGGCAAAGCGCAGCAGCGCTTCGCGACTGTGGCTGCGGGCGCTCATGCCGCGACGCCGATCCGGGGCCGCATGTTGAAAGCCTCGCGCACATCCGTCGAGCTTGCCAGTTTGATGTTCAGCTTGTCGAGGATTTCGCCGATCAGATTGACCTGTTCGGCATTGGATTTCGCGAGCTCGCCCTTGCGGATATAAAGCGCATCCTCCAGCCCGACCCGGACACCGCCGCCGCGACAGGCCGAGGCGGTGCCGAATGCCATCTGCTGACGGCCGGCAGCCAGCACCGACATATAGTAATCATCCCCGAACAGCCGTTCTGCTGTTTCGTAGAAATGTTCAAGATGGCTCGGGTGTACGCCGACGCCGCCAAGGAAGCCGAAGATGAACTGCACCATCATAGGGCCGCGGATAATACCCTGATCGCGCAGGTATTTCAGGTTGTAGAGATGCCCGACATCATAGCATTCACATTCAAAGACCACGCCCTCGGCCCCGAGTTCAGTCACGATATCTTCCAGCACCTGGAAGGAGTTGACCGAATATTTCGACTTGGATTCGAGCAGGAACCGCTCTTCCCAGTCATATTGCCAGTCCTTTTTCTTGCCCGCCATCAGATGGAAGCCGAAATTGATCGAGCCCATATTGAGCGAGACCATATCGGGTGACATCGCACGCGCGGCGGCGAGCCTTTCATCCATGGTCATGCCGGGTGCGCCGCCGGTGGTGATATTGACCACCGCATCGCAGCGCGCCCGGATCCCCGGCACGAACTGGCCATAGACCGCCGGATCGGCGGTGGGGCGGCCATCATCCAGACGGGCGTGAAGATGCACGACGGCGGCGCCGGCAGCATGGGCCTCGACGGCGGAATCCTCGATCTGTTTCGGGGTGATCGGCAGATAGGGCGACATGCTCGGGGTATGAACGCCCCCCGTCACCGCGCAGCTGATGATGGTCTTATTGAACTTGAACATTCGGCATTCCTTGTTGCGGCGAAGCGCGGGATCAGACGTTTTGCCGCTCAGGTGCGGGCGAAGGGGCAACCATTTCACTGGAATAGCCCTCGAAATTACCACAGACGGCCAGTTTCTGGCCGCTGACATGGCGCGCCTCATCCGAGAGCAGGAAGCGCACGCTTTTCGCGATATCCTCGCCGCTGACCATGGTTTTCAGCGAGGTGCGCGCGGTGAATTCCGCAATGGCTTCGTCAAAGCTGATGCCACGCGTATCGGCCTGAGCCTGAGCCACGGCTTCGATCCTGACGCCCTCGACGATACCGGGCACCACGACATTCGAGCGGATGCCCCAGGGGCCAAGTTCCATCGCCATGGTCTCGGACAACATTTCCAGCGCGGCTTTCGACACGACATAGGGCGCGCGCTGCGGAAAACCGTTGCGGGTACAGGCCGAGGAAATCGACACAATCGCTCCGCGCCTTTGCTTTTTCATTACGGGCGAAACGTTCTTGATCAGAATCGCGGCGGAAATCACATTGATCCCGAGCACGCGCTGCCAGTCTTCGGCAGAGATGGAATCGATCAGGCCGGTTGGCCCCGCGATCCCGGCACAATTCACCAGCCCCTCAATCGCCATTGGGCCTGCGGCAAGCTCGGCGACAAGCGCCTCGACCTGTGCAGAATCACCCACATCGCAGGGGTAATGCAGAATCCCTGCCCCGGTTCTGCCGGCGCATTGAAAGGGTCGAGCGCCACGGCTGTGCCACCCTGAGCCGCGATTTCACGACAGATTGCAAGACCGATCCCTGCGCCCCCTGCCGAGACGATATAGTAGCCCTGACGAAGCATCTTCCCGTCCTAAAAAATTATTCTTGTAATGTTTTGCTTGACTAGATCGGGCGCGTCAACAATTCTGTTTCAAAAAATGAACCAGGAGGTGACGGTGGAATTTGGTGTGGTCCTCGACCATTTGCCGCTGCTTGTCGGCGGGGCGCTGCGCGGCGTGCTCTACGCGGTGGGGGCTTTGTCATCGGCATCGCCTGCGCGGCGCTGATCATCCTTGGCCGCATGGCCTGGGGTCGTTGGGTGACCATCCCCAGCCAGATCTTTGTCGAGATCGTCCGCAACACGCCCTTTCTGCTGCAGGCCTTCTTCCTTTACTTCGGCCTCGCGAAACTTGGCGTGATGATGCCCGGCTATGTCGCCGCAATCATCATCGTGACATTCAATTCCGCCGCCTATGCGACCGAGATCCTGCGCTCGGGCATGCTCGGCATTCCGAAGGGCCTCCTTGAGGCCGGCGACTCGCTTGGCTTCACAGCGCTGCAGCAGTTCCGCTATGTCGTAGCGCGGCCAATGCTGCGCGCGGCGCTGCCCGCGCTGAGCGGCCAGTTCATCATCATCATGCTCAATACCTCGCTTCTGTCGGCCATCGCCATTCCCGAGCTGAATTACGAGGCCTCGAACCTCGCCTCGACCAGCTTCCGCCCGTTTGAGGTCTATGTCGTGGTGGCCGCGATCTATCTGGTGCTTTCGTCGGTCTTTGCCGGGCTCTTTGCCCTGATCAGCCGGCGTGTCAGCGGCAGCTGGGGCACCGAGCGCCGCATGCAGGATATCGTCTGATGCGTGAATTCAGCCAGAATCATATGATCCTGATCCTTCAGGGCCTGGGCTGGACTGTGGCCCTGACCCTCGCTGCGATGATCTTTGGCGGCATTCTGGCCTGCTGGTTGCGGTCCTGCGCAGCTCTCCCAATCGCTGGGTCTCGCTGCCCTCTGCTGTCCTGATCCGGCTTTTCCAGGGCATCCCGCTGGTGGTCGTGATTTTCATGATCTATTTCGGCATCGCCCGGACCGGCTATAATGTCTCGCCCTTTGTCGCCTGCGCCGTGGGGCTGTCATTGTTCGCTGCGGCCTTTCTGGGAGAGATCTGGCGCGGGGCGCTGCTTGCCATTCCGCGGGCCCAGTGGGAATCCGCTGACAGCCTCGGCATGACCAGCTTTCAGATGCTGCGCATCGCCATCCTGCCCCAGGCGCTCAGGCTTTCGGCCCCGGCGACGGTGGGCTTTCTGGTGCAGCTGGTAAAGGCCACCTCGGTCTGTTCGATGGTCGGCTTTGTCGAGCTGATGCGGGCCGGCCAGATGGTCAATGGCACCACCTTTGACAGTTTCCGCGTCTTCGGCATCGTCGCGGCGCTTTATCTGCTGATCAACCTGCCCATGTCCTTCGCGGCGAAGCGCCTCGAAAAGCTGAAGCTCTGAGAGAGGGCCCATGTCACTCATCGAACTGAACGCCGTCACGAAATCCTACGGCTCCCACCAGGTGATCTATGATGCCACGCTGTCCATTGCTGCGGGCGAGGTGATTGCACTGATCGGCAAAAGCGGCTCTGGCAAGAGCACGCTGCTGCGCTGTCTGAA